>JAIBAH010000171.1 GCA_019695295.1 Bacteroidia bacterium
ACGGTTGCGGTTGTAGGTCCTTCCGGAGGCGGAAAGTCCACTCTTGTGGATTTGATTCCCCGTTTTTATGATCCTTTTGAAGGAGAAATCTTACTGGATGGGGTGGATATAAAAACAATCAAAACGGCCTCTCTCCGAAGACTTATCGGATATGTGACGCAGGAGGGAGTTTTGTTTCATGATACAATCCGTAATAATATTGCTTACGGGGTAGAAAAGGCAACGGACGAAGCCGTAATACAAGCTGCGAAAGTGGCGCATGCCGACCGTTTTATTGATTTGTTTCCTGAAAAATACAATACAGTTACGGGAGAAAGAGGGACAATGCTTTCCGGAGGGCAACGTCAGCGGATTGCGATTGCAAGGGCGGTTTTCCGGAATCCGCCGGTTTTGATTCTGGATGAGGCAACGTCGAGCCTGGACACGGAATCAGAGCAGGTTGTACAGCAGGCACTGGATGAAATCATGCAGTCCCGTACGGCGGTAGTCATTGCTCACCGGCTTTCTACGATTCTGAAAGCCGATAAAATTGTAGTGATTGATAAGGGGAGAATCGTTCAGGAGGGGACACACTCAGACTTAATACAAAAAGGAGGACTCTACAAAAAACTGTACGAAATGCAGTTTCAGGATGAAAAATAAGCGGACTGAAGCGATATTAATTTTTTTTACACACATTTTTAATTTATTTGAATTATGAGAATGCATGGTTTGATTTTATTTTTACTTTTGGTTTTTTCCCGGATGCTGAATGCTCAGGAGGTGGATTTTAAAAAGGATATGGCCCTTGTGGACGGGCAGGAGTATTGTCAGGTAACGGAGGAGTCTCAGATGATGATAAAAACCGCGATGACTGTCTATAATCTTGCCGGCGACGAACTTTTTTACCTGAAAATGAATTCTTATAAAGTGAAGGAAAAACCGAATGGCAAAGACGAATATTATAGTTTTTATACCCTGACGAATATTGCCACAGGGGAACAAATAGAACTGGAAATAGAGTTAATGTTTAAGAAAAATCTGGTAAAACATCTGTTCCAGGAGAAGGTAATCAATGCGGAAGGGAGGATTGATGAAGCGGGTTTCCGGAAGTTTGCGATCAAACATGGATGTAATTGTACTCAGGAATTGGAAATGGAAATCAAAGTGAACGGAGCCTCAGCGGGGGTAGGGGTTCCGTCAGGTGCTGCTTTGGTGAAACGGAATAGAAGTGCAATGATTTTTGTGTCTGGTAAGGAAATCAGACAGGATAATACCCTCATCGGGACTTATACCCGGGAACAACATGCAGTTTCCGGAACGGTGAAGGTATATTATTCCATTTATGATATGGAAGGCAATCTGATTGCAGAGTCTGTTTGTACTGCTTTTAATCCCAAAAGTTGTGAAACGACTACCGTTAAAGACAACCGGACCTATACTGTATCTTTTAATTTTAATACAGATATGGAAATCGTAAAGGCAATCGCCAGAATGCTTACGGATAAATTGTATTTGTAGAAAATCAGGGTGCCTTAAAACAGAACAATGTGAAAACAAACTAAATTATTTTTGTTTTTTTGGAGGGCTCAATATTTTTTTGTTTTATTAAAAAAAAGCAACATATTTACCCTCGAGTCGTATGATGTTTTTGTAAACTTTAAAATTAACGTATCATGAAAAGAATTAATTACTTGTTTTTTATCCCCGTTTTATTTTCCTTAATGTTTTGTTCTATCTCCGGAATTTATGCTTTTCCGGGTGATGTCGTTTTGCCTGTATCCAATATGACGACAAAGGAGATCGGTACAAATCCGGTGAATAAAGAATTTGGATTACTCAGAAGTGTGGAAGATTCCGGATATCCTTTGGTAACCCTTACGATTGAGTTTCCGGAAAGACATTTCACAGAGGTATTCGGATTGAATCTGGAAGAAGTGAGAGGGGTAAGCGCTGAGATGCTTCAAAATGCGGTGGGTCAGTATGTTTCCTTTGAGTACAATAGCGAAACCACCAATGACCTGATTGATCTGGTTATGGAAGAGCGTTCACTGATTCCGCAGGGCCATGTCATTCCTGACGGAGCGGAGCTTCTGACCGTTGTGGGAACGCTTAGTAATGCGGCGGAAGTAACGCAGTCGGATTTGCCGGATGTGCTTTATGTACAGACGATAGAGGAAATTACGGTTCCTTTTGAGTATTATATTACCCCTGAAATCGTTCAGGCTAATGGTCAGCAGGTAATTGCAATGTATATGCAAAGGACAAGGAATACGATTACTTCCCTGAGGGTATCGAAATAAATATAACTTAGTGTTATATTATGGGAGAAAGCCGGGAAAACCGGCATTCTCCTTATTTTTTTATAAATCGTTCTGATGCTTTCAGGGTATTTTGATTCGTTATCATAAGCGTATAAATCCCGCAGGGATAAGAAGATACATTTATATCCTGAGAGAAATCTGCATTGGAAAGGGAATATACTGTCTGGCCTAAAGTATTCATAATCATTATTTTTAATCCTTTTTCGGGAAGCGTTACTTTCAGTAATTCCTGTGTAGGGTTGGGATATAAAAGCAAGGGAAATTCCTCCGGGTTTTCTATGCCGACCGACATTACCGTAACGCACTCGCTTGTGTCGGTGCATTCTTCCTGCGTTACTATTACGGAATATACGCCGTTTGACAAGGGAGAAAAGGATTGACTGACAGCCCCTGAAACCGGAGAGTAGCCGTTATTGCAATCCAGCCACTGATAGGTTGCATTTACCGCATTGGAAGTAAGGGTGCTACCGGATAAATACGTGCTTACTTCAACCGGATTTTTTACAGTGAGAAGGGTCGTTATCAGACTGTCACAACCGGTGAAAGCGATGAGCGTATCCTGATAGATACCGGAAATGTGGTAAGTATGGTTTCCGATGGTAACGCTATCCCCTGAACATACAGAAAGGGTGAGAGTATTCCCGGATTCAGGATATTCCGTCAGGCAGGTAATCAGTAAACTGTCATTCCCGCCTGCATTCAGAAGGGTATCCAGATAGACGCCGGTTGAATTATAGGTATGTGAGCCAATGATTATTTCCTGTCCGTTACAGAGAAAGATATTCTGGGAAGTGCTTTCGCATGCTTTCAGTTTCAGGATAAAAGTACGGGTATAATTATTAAATCCGGAGGAAAAAGGATAAGTTTGTCCGTTGATTTCAAATGAAAGGAAATTCTTATATACTCCGGTCAGATATACTTCACAAAGATGATTGATACAAAAGGAAGGCCATGTCGAAGCATTGACGGCTTCTGCTTTTCCGGCCCCGATATAATTGCCTGAACTATCCAGTTTGGAAAGAAAAATCCCCACAGCGTTAGGGTCAGCGGTCGTAAGGGTTGCAACGCCTGTCCCGGGATTAAAGTCAACGGTATTGTAAAAATAACCACTTGTATAGACATTTCCCAAAAGGTCTGCGTCAATGAATGAGCCGGTATCCCCTGAGGTTCCTCCCATTTTTTTTGCCCACAGAAAATTTCCGGAAGCATTAAGTTTCAATACATAAATATCGTAGCTTCCAGATAAAGAAGAGAGACTCACCACTCCTGAGTCCGGGTCAAAATCCACTACTCCTGAAAACTCTCCTGTAAACAGCAGGTTTCCTGAAGGATCCACGGCAATAGATTCGGCGTACATTGGCCAGTAGGCACCTACTTTCTTAGCCCATAAAAAATTACCACCGGTATCTAATTTTACAATGGCTACATTGGCGTTTGAACCCGAAACAGAAGATAAATTCACTACTCCGGGACCCGGATCAAAATCAAATGTACCGGTAAAACTTCCGGCTGCCACGATATTACCAGAATTATCCCAATCAAACCCTGAAACCCCGCAGGGAAGCCCCTTTGCCCAAATGAAAACTCCGGAAGCATTTAACTTTAACAAGTATGAATAGGTACTAAAAGAAGAGGTAGTGGCAGTAAGCGGAAAGACACCCGGACCGGGATCGAAATCCTTTGTTCCGGAAAAAGCACCGCTGATCCAAACGTTCCCTAATGCATCCGTTTTGATGTTTTTGGCATCCATATCCACTAAGTTTCTTGCCCAGATGAAGTTCCCCGAAGAATCCAGTTTCAGAATAAATGCGTCTATTCCTGACCCGGAGTTGAACACAGGTCCTCCCGGATACTGAATAATCCCCTCATAATACCCCGTAGTATATACATTCCCGTACTTGTCGGAAGAAATTGAAAATCCATAGACATACGAGTTTCCGTTTCCAAACTTTTTTGCCCATAGTAATTTTCCACCGGCATCAGTTTTGGCGATAAACTGGTCACTGTAGAAGGAAGAAACCGAAGGCCCATTCAGTATATAAGTGCCTGTATCGGGATCCATATCCGGTTGTCCGCTGAAATGTCCGGTTGTATAAATATTCCCCTGAAAATCGGTGGTTACCGCGGCAGGGGTTATGTTCCCTGTTCCTCCCATGAATTTTGCCCATTCGTAAGGGGGCATTTGTCCTGAAAGAATCAGAGAAAAGTGTAAAAGGAAAAAGAATAGAATATTTTTCATATATAAAGAGAAATGCAGTTTTTATTCAGAATTGTAACCTGCTGCTTTTCCCAATCGGTTTATTATGAAACTAAGCCCGGGTTGAATTGTTTATTTCCAGACCCAATCCTTTTCTGTATTATATCTGATTTTCAGGGTTTGGGCTAAGGTTTTAAATTCTTCTTTCAGTTTTTCCCTTTCCTGAATTTTCTGTAAGGGGAAAATATAGGTAAGTCCTGCTTTGAGTTTGAGAAAAATGTAGTTTTCGGTTTCATTGATTTCGGTAAACTGACTGAAGGCGATTTTGGATTCCATTCCGTCTCCTTTTACAAAAATCCATCCTTCCCCGAATTCAAAATGGGCTAATGAAGGAAGGTTGCCTTTGTTGTTTTCCTGAATATAATTCCGGTAAAATGTGAGGTATCTTTTGCTTTCCCAGCCCGGATAAAAAAGATACCACAGTACTCCCACTACGAAAAAGAAAATTAAAGCGTAGGGTGATTTTTCTATCATTGAGATAAAAACGCCCAGGATTATATACACTGCCGGTATCAAGTGTTTGCTTCGGGTTCTCCTTTTCTGAACTGCGGGCGATTTCGAGGCATTAAACAACTGAAACTGAAGGTGGTCATTCTCGTCTATTGTGTATTCAACCGGATTCATGGATTAATTTTGGTTTGGAGTGTACAGATTTTTTTTACAAAGGTAAGAATTAAGAATTTAGAATTACGAATTAAGAATTACGAATTACGAAAGACGCTGGTTATCCTCTCTTTATTCATTGAACTTATTCTATTTATTTTTTCTTCATTCCTTTAACAGATGTAGAGTTACAGAAAATCCGTATTTCTTCAGAAAGACATACTTTTACATTAAGGGTTGGGCTTTTTTCCATGAGTATGTGGAAAAAGAACTTACCTCAAAAAAAATCAAAGGGCATTCAGGGATAAGTATTATCTTTGCCCGGAATTTTTAAATAGAAAGAATATGAGATATATCGTGATTCTTACAGCAATTTTACTGACAATGAGCACCGGATGTAAAAGCCGGAAGGGAGTAAAAGAGCCTGTTGTCAAAACAGAAACGCCACCCCCGCCTCCTCCTCCTCCTCAGGCCCCTGAGCCTCCGGTTGCCCGTCCGATTCCGGTTAATGATGTAGAAGCTGATATCATAAGAACGATTCACGCCAAAATCCCGACTTCGAGAATCTTGCGATGCAGGGATAAAGCAAGCGGTAAAACGATGTATGAAGCTCAGATGAATGCTTACGACGGTCCCTCGACGGTATTCGATGAAAACGGAGAGAAAAAAGGAACGCTTTCTCCTTTGGGTGGCAATCAGTTTAAGGTTGAACTGGAAAACTGTATTGATCTTTTTATTCCCGAAAGAAATATATGGGGACTGAAACCGGTGGATGTTTACCGCATACTGGATTAATTACTCCCAAACCAGGGAAATGTTTTATCGGGAGGGAGAAAAGAGATACTACATATTACGGTAATAAAAACAGGAAAAGGTAATACTTGTTTTCACTGAAACTACTAATTAATGAATTTTTTTCACCATTACAAATTTTAAAATAGATTATGATTAAAAAAAGTATGAGAATTATGTTGCTGATAGCAATATTCCTCCCGCTGATTTCTTTTGCGCAGCAGAGAAATACGGAAGGAATGTGGATTCCGATGAACGTAAAGGATATGAATTACGGCGACATGAAAAAATCGGGCTTTGCATTAGGGCCTGATGATGTGTACTCCACAGATCAGCAAAGCCTGAAAGATGTAGTAGTGCGTCTGAATGGCGGGAGTTGTACTGCTGAAGTAATCTCCGGAAGCGGATTGTTGCTTACCAATCATCACTGTGCATACGATGCGGTTGCTTCTTTGAGTTCTGTACAAAGCGATTTCCTTACTGACGGATTCTGGGCTAAAAACGGAAAAGACGAGCTTCCGATTCCGGGTGCTTTTGTGAGTTTTCTGGTAAGAATGGAAAATGTAACGGATCAGGTACTCGGCAAAGACAAATCCGTAACGGACCCTACTGAAATCGAGCAGAAAAAACAGCAAATCGCGGAGAAAGCCAAAGAAGGTACTGATTATACGGTGGAAGTAAAAGAGTACTTTGCCGGAAATGAGTATTATATGCTGGTATATGAAAACTTCAATGATATTCGTCTTGTGGGTGCTCCCCCCTCCTCTATTGGTAAATACGGCGGAGATACTGACAACTGGATGTGGCCCCGTCATACAGGGGATTTCTCTCTTTTGAGAGTATATGCGAATAAAGACAATAAGGCTACTGCTGCTTACAGCGAAGACAATATTCCCTACAAACCCAAGAAGTTTCTTCCGATTTCGCTCAATGGCGTAAAAGAAGGAGATTATGCAATGGTTATGGGATATCCGGGAAGTACTGACCGCTATCTTACTTCTGATCAGATTCAGTTTGCGCTTGACCAAACCAATGGGGACCGTTATCATCTGATGGATCAGAAATTGAAAATCTGGAAAAAGTATATGGATAAAAACGATACTATCCGTATCGGTCTTGCTTCTGATTATGCAAGTCTTGCCAATTACTGGAAGTATATCGAAGGACAGACTACGATGCTGAAGCGGTATGATATCGCCGGAGTGAAGCGGAAGGAAGAAGCAGCGTTTAAAAACTGGGCGATGGATAAGTCTGAGTATAAATCGGTACTGGACGAAATCAGTAAATTGCATGTAGGCTATAATAATACGGATAAGTTTGTAAGTTACCTGAACTTCGGTTTGTTTGGTTCTCAGGCTGCGGT
>JAIBAH010000172.1 GCA_019695295.1 Bacteroidia bacterium
GCCATTTCCGGATGATCAATCCCCGATACCCACTCCGCCTAAGATTCCTGCGGAATGACCGGAAAGGGGGGGCCATTTCCGGATGACCAATCCCAGCTACCCACTCCGCCTAAGATTCCTGCGGAAATCGTAGATTCAGCGAAGCTAATGACCGGAAAGGGGGGGCAGCCATTTCCGGTTACCCAATCCCCGCTACCCGCTCCGCCTAAGATTCCTGCAGAAATCGTAGCTTCAGCGAAGCTAATGACCGGAAAGGGGGGGAGGCCTCCCGGATGACAGTCTCTGAAAAGGAAAACTTCGCTTAAACCGGAATGGTTAAAGCGAAGCCTTTCTTAAGTTTATAAAATTTTAATTACTTTTTGCCGGTACCAGAACCTCCTTTGGTGTTGGTGGAAGAACCGGATGAACCGCCTTTACCACCCGTGTTTCCGGTATTGCCGGAGCTTCTCATTCTGTCGGCATAGCCAAAAACATCTTTTAACAGCTGAGTAGTACGGAAAATCGGATTCTGACGGATTTTAGCTTCTTCTTCTGAAACTTTTTTGAATAAACCATCCATTGCTTTATTGGTAGCATAACGAACGATATCGGTTTCCACTTTACGGTTTACCAATGGAATTGCATTGTAGGTTGTAGTTACTTTTGTCCAGGCATTAGCAGCTCCTGTTTTGTCCAGCGAGCCTTTGATTTTTGGAGCAAAGGCATTATACAAAGCGTCAGAAGTTTTGGCTTTAAAGAAATTAGTGGCTGCATTGGGGTCACTGCCAAGCAGGATATTTTTCACATCCTGAAAGGACATGGAAGTAAGCGCACTGGTAAAAATCGGTAATGCTTCTTTCACAGCGTCTTCTGCGCCCCGGTTCATTTTGAGCTCAAAGTCATCCACAACATTTCCAAGACCGATTTGGCGGAGTTTTTCCGCTGCAAACTGAGCTTCGGGCGGGAAAAGAATTTTTACAGCCATATCACCCCAGAATCCGTCCTGAGCGCCCAGTTTGTTTACGGCAAAACCCAGTCCTTTATTGAGTGCTTCTTTCAGTGCTTCACTGATTTTGGTAGGAGACGGGTCACTGGATTGATTCATTGCTCCTCCGGCTGCCTGCATCAGAGTGGTACAGCCTACTACAGTACTGACAGAAATTGTCAGGCAAAACATCAGTATAAATTGAATCTTTTTCATGAAATAAATAAATTAAAAAAATTAACGATAAAAAAATATAGAATTGGGAAAATCCCCTGTTTTAAATGTACCGGTAATTGTATTGTAGGGATTCAGAATATAGCCTTTCTGACTACTGGAAAACCCCACGTACAACTGACCTTTTTCCTTATCATATTCGAGACAATACAGATAATCTCCCGCTTTTTTCTCATGAAAATAACTTTCAGGAAGAAAATTTTTATCCACTTCGAGATTTTTGAGATTCATTCTCATAATCGTCGTAGTTTCCAGCGGACTCCCGCCGTCTTCTCCGTCCCGGATGGCAAAAAGGTAATCTCCTGCCGTCGTCATACGATAAATACTACCCCTAAAGAATACGGAATGTATCAGCTGAAAGTTTTGACGGTTAATCAGTAAAAGGACACTATTTGAGTCTGAATTTACACTGTAGTCTCCCCGGCAATTCACAATCAGAGTATCTCCGTACACAAGTACCTGTCCGGGGTTGTTCAGGGGAAGGGTAATGTATTTTTCTACAATGTCTGCACCGGTATTGATTACGGCAAGTTTTCGGTTTTTTTCATTGATACCCGCATAGTTTCCGCAGGCTACCACAGCCTTATCTTCATACAAAGCAATTCCGTAGGGGTATTTTTCCAGCGGAATTTCTCCCGTCAGCTGGCAGGTAGCGGAAGAAACCACAAATACTTTTCCCGATTTAAGCGACGGATTGATGGCTGTAAGATATAGTTTGTGCTGATAGGAAATCCCGAAAGACTGAAGGGTATACCCTGAGGGCACTTTCCATTGGGCAATCTTTGTAAGTCCGGGCATCTGAATCTGATACAAAATCCCGGAGCCACTCATCAGTATATACAGTGTATCATTTACCATCAGCACATCATTGCCGGTATCTCCCATAGGCACTCCGTTTACAGCCTGAAAAACATCCCCGCAAAATCCCTCTTCTCCTCTTTCATCCCAAACAGAAAGGGTAGAATTATTTTGCCCCCATATCCCTTCATTCAGTACAAACAATCCATAATGTTTTGGCTGCCCGCAGGCTTCGGTTGGCGGAAAATACGGCTCGGGAATACAGCCTGAAAAAGCAGTACAGAAAATCAGAAAAAAATAAATGATTTTTTTTTGCATATCATTGCCGATTTTACGCAAAATTATATTACTTTTGGCATTAAAACAAAAAAAGAGACACATTGTCGCAATGTATCTCTCTCACTTTAGGGGGTTTTTTCTTAGATTTCAAAAGAATGTTTAACTACCAATCACTTTAAATATTTTACAATAAATGTTCCATTATGACAAACTATCTTTTTCGTTATGCGTTTTTTCATTGTAATCAGGCACTTCATCTTCCCAAAAAGGGATTATTACTGCCTTTTTCAAATGAATCAAAAACGATGCCACCGGAATGCATAAAGATAAAAAACAACAAAAACGGAACAAAAACGAGCAGGGTAAATTTTTCAAAAACAATTTAGCACTTTGAATGTCAATAAATTAAATTTTTCAAAAAAAAACCACCTGCACTCTGAACGGATGTAGTATTTTACCTTAAAAAGACTAAAAAAATTAATTGGAAATTTTCTGACTCCGGTCATTTTTTTTTCTGAACATAAAACAAAAGTGTATAATTTTAAATACAATCATGCAAGAAAATTTGACACCTGTAAAAATAGTAGAAGAACTGGATAAGTATATCATCGGTCAGTATGAGGCAAAAAAAGCGGTAGCAATCGCCCTCAGAAACCGGTGGAGAAGAATGAATGCAAGGGAAGAATTCAAAAAAGAGATTATTCCCAATAATATTTTAATGATCGGGGCTACGGGAGTGGGTAAAACAGAAATAGCCCGCAGACTCGCTCAACTGGCTCAGGCTCCTTTTATAAAAGTGGAGGCTTCCAAATTTACAGAAGTGGGTTATGTGGGAAGAGATGTGGAAAGCATGGTGAGAGACCTCGTGGAGCAGGCCGTAAATCTGGTAAAGGCGGAGCAAAAAGAAAGTGTAAAGGCAAAAGCACTGGAACTCGCCAATGAAGCAATTCTGGATATCCTGATTCCCCCCCTTTCTGTACATAGCCCGGATTCTTATTCCGGGGGAAATTCCGATAAACCCTCTGACTCCGAACTGAATGAAAGAACCCGGGAAAAATTCAGGGAAAAGCTGAAAAACAAAGAAATGGAAGACCGTAAAATCGAGGTTGAAGTGGTCGTTCCTTCTCATCAGGTTCAGGTCGTAGGCCCAATGGGAGGAATGGATGGATTTGACGGGTTGCAGGATATGCTTAGCGGAATGATTCCCAAAAAGAAGAAAACCCGTAAGATGACGGTTGCAGAAGCAAGAGAGTATCTTGCGGAGGAAGAAGCACAGAAAATGATTGATATGGACAATGTCACCCGGGAAGCAATCGAAAGAGCCGGAAACAGCGGAATTATTTTCATAGATGAAATTGATAAAATCGCAGCCGGAGGTCAGAAAGGAGGAGGTGCAGATGTATCAAGAGAGGGCGTTCAGAGAGATCTTCTCCCGATTGTAGAGGGTTCTTCTGTCAATACCAAATACGGTACAATCAAAACCGATCATATCCTGTTTGTGGCTGCCGGGGCTTTTCATGTCGCTAAGCCTTCCGATTTAATTCCTGAACTCCAGGGTCGTTTTCCTATCCGGGTAGAACTCAATGCGCTCACTAAGGAAGATTTTGTAAAAATCCTTTCTCAACCCCGGAACGCGCTCATAAAACAATATCAGGCTTTGCTTGAAAGTGAAAATGTAACCGTTACCTTCACCGATGACGCAATCGGGGAAATTGCAGAAATCGCTTTTCAGGTAAATCAGCAACTGGAAAATATCGGCGCAAGACGGCTACATACTATCATGAGCAGCCTTCTGAATGACATTTTGTTTGAAGTACCGGACCTGAACCGGGAAAATGTATTCGACATCAACGCAGCTTTTGTAAGGGAAAAGGTAGGGAAACTTGCTGCGAGAAAAGAAATCAGTCATTATATCCTGTAAAATAGTTATATTTAAAATTGAAACAATCCAAATTTATTCATTATCAGTATATTCCTGAAGATGAATTGCCCGGTGACGAGGTTCATCTGCTGGAATCTGCCATGCAGGCAACCGAAAATGCGTATTCTCCCTACTCCGAATTTCAGGTAGGTGCCGCAGTATTGCTGGAAGGTGGGGAGATTATTCTGGGCAATAATCAGGAAAACCGGGCTTATCCCTCCGGAATGTGTGCGGAAAGAACCGCTCTTTATTATATCGGTGCGATTGGAAAAGCCTCTCAAATCCGAAAAATTGCCATACGGGCAAAGTGCAAAAATGCCCCTGTACTGAGACCGGTTACACCCTGCGGAGCCTGCCGGCAGGTCATGGTTGAATATGAAGAACAGGCACAAAGGGAAATTGTGGTGCTGATGATGGGAGAGACAGGAAACGTACTGAAAATCACCGGTATCAAAGCCTGTCTTATGCCATTTAGTTTTGACGCTGATTTCTAAGCCTGGCAATGCCTTAAATAAAGAAAGCCCTCCCGCTCACGCAGGGGGACTCCTTCCGTTTGTACAACGTCATTACAGCTCAACTCCTAAAATAATTTGTTCCACATTTTAAAATCTGTTACAACTAATACTCAATATATCCTAAAAATCAACGACTGGTAAAATTATATTCTCAGAAACCCTTTTTCATTGTATCTTTTTTTATCGCTTCAGCTTAAAGCCAAAGTTGTTTATATTATTCCGGCCAAGTGCTTTATCATTAAGATGGAATCCTGTCTGTTTCGTTCTTATGACTGATTATATCCCTTTTTACATTCTTTATTCTTTAATTACTTTATGAGTAACACTTTGAGTGCCCTCTTTTTGTAATTTCACAAAATACATTCCCGGTCTGTATGCACGCATATCCAATGCTTGATTCATGCCTGCTTCTCCCGACTCAAGCACCTTTCCGTACTGATCGCATACTTTATAATAAATTATCTCCTCTTCCTGAATTTCCCCGCCTATAGTAATTTTGTCTTTTACCGGATTGGGATACAATGACAATTTCAGGACATCGCTGAACTCTGTTTTCAGCACCGGAGAGTACTGGAAATTCCCGTCAAAATCCACCTGTTTTATCCGGTAGTAATTGGAACCTGTAAAGGGGTGAAGGTGAGTAAATTCATAATGATTCACGGAAGTGGTATTTCCATTCCCCTTAACCACTCCGGCTTCCTGAAAATAATCTCCGTCCTGAGAATGTTCTATGCTGAAATAATCATGATTAAATTCACTGGCAGTGGACCAGTTCAAAACAATCCCCTCCCCTACCGGATGTGCTTCAAATTGCGTCCACTCCACAGGCAATGCAGAGGGAGAGGTAAAGCTTCCGGCTTCTAACAGTACTGCACTGTCATAGGCTCCGTCCTGAGCGTCTGTTACAATCAGCCGGATATGATAAGTCGAGCCCGGTGTAAGTCCGGATTTGGATGCCACAAGGATTTTGGTGGTTCCGTTAAATTCCATTCCGTAGATTACTCCATTGAACTCGGAAGTGGCAGAGTTCTGAACCCATGCCGGATTGGAAGCGGTACAATTGGCAGCATTGGGTGAGCCTCCGCTTGAACCTACTACTCCGTTGTTGACAGCATTGATTGCTACCTGAGAGTTGTTTCCCAGACGGGCGATATTCTCTGCATTATTTGAAAAGGTAGTACCCCCATTGATTCCGGGACCACTGATAAGAAATGCGAATTTGTCATTATAGCTTGAGCAATTGTAATTAATCAATCCGCTTGCGTCTTCATATTCCTCCGACCCGAATACATACCGGAACATAATGCTGGAATTAACCGGCACAAAATCAAACTCCAGTACTGCTGTATTGATGTTTCTTACGGAGCCCGTCAGCGCCCTTGCGTCATTGTCTCCTCCTCCCGCACTGGTACTCGAAGCGACATTGTCCCTTACTTCTCCGGCAGTAGAGGAAGTATAACCCATGCTCATCTGTGCTGCATTCCCGGGATTAGTAGCCAGTGCAAGCGGAATGTCCGCCGTATTTCCGGACGAGAGTATTACGCCTCCGGAAAAACCAAGATTGGTCTGAACTGCCCCGGTTGTAGTGAATGCTCCTACCTGATACCGTGATGCGTTATTGTACACTCCTTTGAAGGTCACGTTGGAAACAGTAACGCCACTGGACGAAGGGACAAGTACTGTATTGACAAGCTGAGAAACAGTATAACCGGTATTATTAATGGTAATTTGCCCAAAAGTAAAACTACCGGAAAAAAACAAGAGAGAGAGAAAAACAGAAAATCGGAGCATATTAAAACTGTAAATAAATATAAGGAGTTTGAAAAATAATGAACTAAACTCAGAATGAGCCACAGAACTTTTTGAAAAAACCCTGAATATATATTCAGAATGACGGATGATTAAACAAAAGCAAATTTTCCTGTAAAAACGGCTGATACTCTAATGATTCAATAATGCTGTAATGAATTATGGTGCAATAATAATTTGTGAATTTTTGAAAATAAAATATAATTTCTGTAATTTTAGCGGGTCAAAGCGCATAAATTATTATAAAAATGAAAGAAAGCAGTGTTTTTTTATTAATAAAATCTATGTTAACCACAGAAAAAAGGTATTTTATTGTTTTTTCCCAAAGACATATTTTAGGAAGTCAGAATAAATATATTATTCTTTTTAATGCCATGAATAAGCAGGAAAAGGAAGATGATGCTTTACTCAGAACGGAACTGGAAAAATACGGATATGACTCCGGCTATTTATCGGCTGATAAAAACTACCTCTACAATCAGATTCTGAAATGCTTTCAGGTATATCACAGTCAGAAAACCACTACTATTTTTCAGACTGGTCAGCTTGCCCTGATTGAAATTCTGTATGAAAAAGGGCTGTATCATATTTGCCTTAAAGAAATAGAGAAAGCGCTGAAAACGGCACTGAAAGTGGAAAATTTTTCATTAATCATCGAACTGCTTACCTGGAAACGCAAAGCGATGGGTTATACCAAGGGGCTGAAAGCCGCTTACGAAGTCAATTCCAGGATTGATTTTTTTCTTGTCAAAATGCAGAATCAGATTGCCTACACCAATCTCTATTA
>JAIBAH010000173.1 GCA_019695295.1 Bacteroidia bacterium
CAGCCTCAAAACCCCCTTTTTTCTCTCACTCCTGTGCATTGTCTTCTAATCCAAGCCCCACAAAAAAGTTCTTATTTTTTTAATCTTATGGAGAAAACTGTGCGGCAAAACTGAACCACCTCAATATTCGGACTTATGAGATATATTATTTATATGATTTGGATGAAAGAAATGACTACCGTTTCAGAACTAAGCATAATGATGTTAATTTTTATTATGACTCAATAGGGTTTGTAAAAAATAACTTCTATACGAATATCTTTGAGTCTGATAATCCTAATGCGAAATTCCAAATAGACAAATGTCAGTTACAGAGAAAAATATTTGAGGCAGAAACTTATTATTGTAAGCATAATATGTTACCTGATTCAATTCCTTCAGGCTTACAAGTATTGGACTATGAAATAACGGATTTAGGGATAAAACGCCTGAAATCTTTTGCTAAACGGTTTGAGTATGCGCGGGTAAATAGAGGGTTTATGCATAAATATGATTTTAATCCAGAGCAACTTGCTGCTATGGAGGCAGAGCGTAAAAAGAAAATGGTGATAGTCCGTCAAAGGCAAGCCATAAGAAAAGCCAAAACCGATAAAATCCCAAAATATTTTCCACGAATAAGGGAATAAAATAGAAAGATATATACCCTGATTTGAATTATATATGCAATCAGAACCCCAAAAAACGACAAACATCACCACCTACGCCTACGACATCCTCAGCCCGGGTGGACTACAAACCTACCTCCCCGCCTGGCGTTCCGTATTCGTAACCTCCGAACTAAGCCGCCGGAAAACCGTACAAATAGACAGCAGTGGTGCAATCCGCTACCGCAATGAAATCAGACCGCTGATACCGCCGGCGCAGGAGAAATTCTCAAACATCTTTCGCTTATTCTTGTTGGTGTCGCTGCGCTAAAACACCAACAAGGGCGGAGCAAATCAGCCCCTCGCAACCACCAAGTCTCAAACTGCTCATAAGCAATCTTCTGTAAATCCGGATTTTTTCCCTACAAAAACAACCATCCGTTATTTTCCAGTACCCTCTCACCTCACCACCACCTTCTCCATTTTCCTCCACCCCTTAGTCCTGTTATGAACACCCAGCATATACACCCCGGAGGCAAGCCCCGGAATATTAAATGCAGCTTCATTCCCTGATACAGAAACCGGGCATAGATCCTCTATGGAAAGCCCATTCATACCCGTTAAGCTGAAGGCGCAATCTTCGAAGCGGAAGTCGCTGGTTTTTAGGGTGAATTCGCCATTGGATGGATTGGGGAAAAGTGAGATGTTTCCGGTGAAGGCAACGTCGGGAACGGAGACGTACATTGTCGGGTCAAATACGAAGTCCCATATTCCGCGGCCGTAGGTGGCGAAGCGGGCGGTGTGGATTGCGGGGATGTATTCTACAGACCAGTAGGTTTCGGAGGGGGCGTTTTGTCCGCCGAGGTAATACCATCGGTTGTCGGCTTTTTTCCAGACGTAGGGGCCTGCGTCTGTGGCAGCAAAAATCAGGTTTTCGTCGGGGGTAATTGCGAGGTCATATACGAGTGTAGCGGGAAGGCTGTCGGACATCGCCGTAAAGGTAGCGCCGAAATTATCGGATACATATACTCCCGGATTGCTGTAACCGCTACCGCCGACCCATACTCTTCCGAAAACCTGGGAAGAGGAAATCATCGCATTGCCATAAAAATAATGTCCTGCCGGAAGGTTTCCGCCTTGATTATTCCAGTTGGTTCCCGCATTGGAGGAGAGGAAAAAGTCGCCGGATTCATTGACTGCAAACCGGAAATCTTTATTGATGGGAGAATATCCTAAAGCCGTAATCGCTGTACCGAAGTTATAGGCGCCTTCAGAAGCCGTAATCTGCTGGTTGGAGTAAGATAACCGGAACATATGTGTGCCTGTAGTAGTACTTCCGCCGGCAAGATAAGCGACCCGGTTGTCATTGGGGTCAGCCATGAGGGGCGGAATCCACAGGTTTCCGGTACAGGTAAAGTCCCATTCTGCGGAGCTGCCATTCTGAGTATAACTGTCGTAATACATAGTGAAGCCCGGATAATTGGTCCAGATGCTATTTCCGTTATTGGAAGAGGTAATCTGACCATAATCCCCGCTGATGAGCTGAGTGAAATTCCGCATTCCGTAAACTGCGGTTTTGGCGCGCTGAAAACCCTGATCCTGAGCACCTGCCCACACATAATGGGGCTGAAGGCGGTGGGTATAGGTATCATAATACTGCGCATTATACATTCCGGTCATTGTGATATTGGTTACGGACAGACCTTTGTCATAAGAAATATAAATCCCTCCATCTGTGGTAATGAGTGTAATTTCAGAAGAAGGGCCGGTTGCATAACTCCGGATACAGGGAATATCGGCATGTAAAAAAACCTGAGGGTTATCATAATAGTCGTACCAGTTATTGATTTTTGCCCAGTTCAGTCCGGAATTGGATGAACGGTAGCAATCCACATTTCCGACGTACAATAAATCCGGCTGAACGGATGAGCAGCCGAAACTGTTATGCATAAACATTCCTCCGGAGACAGTGCCTCTGGCTGTCCAGGTTACGCCTGCGTTGGAAGAAATATAAAAGCGGTTGGTTCCGTTGTCGTCATATCTTGCATACAGATAGACATTGCCCCCGATTTCTGCCCCGTTGAGCGTAGCGCCGTCCGTACTGGGTAAGGTCGGAAAGGTTCCCTGCAGTTCAAAATCATTGTTCAGGTATTTATAACATTTGTTTTTGGAAAGCAGATACAAATCGCCGGAACCATCTTCATCTGTCCATATATCCATTTTATCAGTACTGCCATATAATGCGTAACTCATCGGAAGTTCCAGGGTAAAAGAAGTACCATTATCTACTGATTTATACAAAGCATATTCTGTAGTACCATTGGCAAGCAGGTAAATCGTCCGGGCGGCGTCATTGGCTACCACACATTCATAAATTCCGCCCTTGTCCACAATCGTAGGGTAATCGCCCGAAGGAGTCTGCCAGGTAATTCCTTCGTCATCCGAGTAAAAGAAACACTCTGATTTGTAGGCGGCAACGGCTACGAGGATTCGGTAGCCTCCGGTATTGGGATTGGGTAAAACCCTGAGCGCAATTGCATTTTCCACCTCAAAACTATTGTTCAGACATTCCCATCCGGTTCCGTCTTCGTTTCCTTTCCAGATACTTCCGCCATCTGCCACGGCATATACTTTATGAATAGCCTGAACGTAATCTGCCACAATAATTCTGCCTGCCTGATTGGGTGCCCCCACTTCCTGCCACTCTCCGATGATATCTCCTGCAATGGTATCGGCAGTAGCCGTCGTTCTGCCATTCTGATAGTATTTCGCAGAGCGGGCATGATTCAGGCGGAGGCGGTTTTCCATCTCAATCGCTCTCCAGCTTGTACCCGGTGCACAGCGGTGGAGTTTTTCAATAAAGGCTTCCCTTTCCCGGTTGTGTTCTTCTCCTTCTTTCTTCCGGTCAGAAGTCTCTTTTGGCTGAGGAAATTTATGAGCATCGGGTTTATTCCATTCCAAAGAAACCAAAAACCCAAACAAAATTACGGTAGAAATAAAGAATAGAGTACTTTTCATGGATCATTCAGATTAATTATGACACAAAACGATGTAAACGGTAAAAAGGCAGTTTGCTTACTGTATTTTTATAGTTTTTCGGAAATTCTGATATGCAGGAAGGATTAATTCAAATCGGCAGAAGTTCCTTTGTGTTTTCTTTTTTCTGCTTTTTCCTGCCCAACTGAAACCTGACGTTTTTTGTAAAGGGTGGTAGTAAGAATCGGCACAAAGAATATAATTACGGTCATTACAGAAACGAAAATATCGGTTGCTTCGCTTTCCATAAAATGCGTAAAAGAGGCCTCCGGGAAAAAATGAAAGGGTAAACTCAGACAAAGTTTTATCCCGAGAATGGCAATCACCACAAAAGCGGAGGTTTCGAGATAGGGATAACGGTTCATCAGGTTTACAAAAAACTGAGCGACAAATCGCATAGCGAGAATTCCGATGAATACTCCCACCCAGATTAACCCGAGTTTGTCGGTAAAAGCAACTGCGGCAAATACATTGTCTATGGAAAAGGCGAGGTCCATTAATTCCACGAGAATGACGGTAGCCCAGAACCTCCCGAACAGGCCTAAAGTCCAGCGGTAAAGGGGTTTATGCTGTTTGTCTAATATTTCGTGCTCGTGCTTTGGGGTTGGTTTGGTGAAGAAATAGTCTATCGCCAGATATAAGAGATAAGCCCCTCCCAGAAACTTCAGAAACCAGAATTTCACTAACCAGGAAGCAAACAGCAAACAAACTCCTCTGAAAAAGTAGGCTCCGAAAATCCCGTATTTCAGTGCCCGTTTTTGCTCTTCCGGCTGCAAATCCCTTACCATTGTGGCCAGCACTGCTGCGTTATCCACAGATAAAAGGCTTTCAATCAGTAGTAAATTCAGGATTACTACGATTGCAGGCCCCCACTCATTCCCAAAAAGACTATGAAATAATTCCATTCTTCTGTATTTTTATTTTTATTCATCCCAATTTAAAGAAATCCGATTCTGTGACAATTTTTGCAGAAAGTCCACCAAAATTGAAGGACAACCGGAAATCCTCAAAAATATTTTCTTCTTTTTAAAATTTCACAATCATAACGAAAAACCCGCCTATAAGGTTTTATCTCAATGACTATGGAAACAGGGAATTACTCCCATATTTTTTCTGTTCTGTAAACGGTGCCTTTAAATAAAGCTACTTTCTCTCCGTTCTGATTTTCAATCACTATCCGGTAAATCCCAATCCGGTTGGTCAGGCTTTCCTCAATCGTAGTGGCTGTAATGATGTCTCCTTCTTTCAGGGGTTTCAGATGGGAAATTCCCGTTTCAATGGAAACCGCCTGTTTTCCGTATCCGTTGGCAGCAAAAGCCAGCGCACTATCCGCAAGGGAAAAGGTGATTCCACCATGCGCAATCCCAAATCCATTGAGCATTTCCTTGCGGATTTTCATGGTTAATACGGATTTTCCGGCCCCGTCTTCCTGTCTTTCAATTCCCAGCCACTGACTGAAATAATCCAAATACATCATTTTATCTACTATTTCCGATGGAGTCATATTTTGTACTGATTGATTTTTTTTACAAATTAAGGTGTTTTTGAGGGGAAATCAAAATTAGGGGGAGAAACCTTACGAGGGTATGAAACCACTCGTAAGGTATTGGCTGGGCACCTTACGAATGGCTCCAGGCCTTCGTAAGGTTAGCCTGAAAACGTTTTTTTATTTGCAAAAAACAAAGAGAATTTGCTACTTTGCGGATAAATTGTACTTAACAGTGATTTAAATATGAAATACTGGATTTATATTTTGGTTGTGTTGTTTTTTTCGGGTTGTATTCAGACCCCTAAAGAGAAGAAGCCCTGTCCTCCGGGTTGCGGGGAAAAGGGGGCGAAGCCTTGCCCTAAAAACTGTGAGCCTGTGGCGAATGCTGTGACCAAGCAAGCGGTGAAGCCGGGTAATATTCAGTTTTTTCTGGAGACTTCCGGTAGCATGGCGGGATATCTGAACGGGGGAACCGGATTTAAAAATGTAATTACGGATATCATTGCTACGCTTAAGGGGTTAGAAAAAACGGGGGACCTTAAAATCAATACGATTTCGGATAGGGCTCTCCCCTACCCCGGTGATGCAGATAAATTCATCAAAGACCTTGCGCTTGTTCCGGTGGCCAATCAGAAAAGCTCTGAAATGCATAAAATCTTCAAGATGTTGTCTGAAAAAGTGACGGGAAATGATGTAGTGATTTTCACTTCGGATTGTATCCTTTCTTTTCCGCCTGCTGATATTAAGAAAAATCCCAGAGTGAATATTGATAATGCAGAGTCCACCCTGAAGTCTTTTATCAAAACCACTTTTGAAGATTACCGGAGTAAAGGGATTGTAATCAGAGTTTATGGGTTTACCTCCAACTTTAACGGAACTTATTATGACTATAAAAATGCTAAAATCCCGCTTAATGGTCAGCAGCGGCCGTATTATGTGTGGGTAATGGGCAAAAAAGAAGCGGTTCAGACCGTAACGGACAGGCTTTCGGCTCAGCCTGCTTTTACCCCGGCCAAAAACCTCGATTTTGGATTTACCAATCAGGTGAGTTCATCGTATATGATTATTCCCTCCCTGAGTGCAGGCCGTCATTTTAATGCCCTTTCCCCTTACAAGGAAGTCATTAAACTCGATATTCAGAAAGGGAAAGACGCAGGCGAAGAAATATGGGTAGGAGTTAATCTGGCTGATTTTGGCAAAAGATATGATATTGCAGAAAATGTAAAGGTGGACTTGCAGATTGCCGCCAACGATAAAGTCACTTTTTCGGTAGAAAGCGTTCAGCTGAAATCTCAGATACTGGCAAAAATCAAAAACACAAAAGAAAGAGAGGCTTTCTCTGATTATACACATGCGGTAAAATTAAAGGTAAAAAACCTGATTGGAAGCAGTGGGGAACTAAAGTTAAGCCTGCCTTACAAAGCCGATAACTGGTACGAATCCTGGTCCACGATGGATGACAGCAATATTAAAACTGCTACTGAACCTCAGACTTTTGCATTCAAACACCTTGTGAATGGGATAAAGGAAGCCTATCAGCTCAATGCGAATCCCAATGTAATGGAAATTGCAGTTCCCATTAAAAAATAACTATCATTCAATGAACACAAACAAAAAAGTAATCGGCGTTGGCGGGATTTTTTTCAAAAGTAAAAATCCCGAAACCATCAATAATTGGTATGCAACTCATTTAGGGCTCGCAACCAGCGAATATGGAACATTATTTGAATCCCGAGATACTGAAAATCCGGAAGTAATCCGAAATCTGAACTGGTGCCCTTTCAAGGAAAGTACTCAATATTTTGCGCCTTCTGAGAAAGAATTCATGATAAACTATATTGTGGAAGATATAGAAGGGCTTGTAGCGGAATTAAAAGCCGGAGGGGTTACCATATTAGATGAAATCGAAGATACGGAATACGGGAAATTCGTTCATATTCTTGACCCTGAAAACAATAAAATAGAACTTTGGGAGCCGGCTAAAGAGGGTACATTAGAATAGAAATCATTCATAATGAATTTCCGCTCATTTTATAGAGTAAATTGCTTTAACAGATTCCGTTTACTTAGGAACTCAGCCCTGTTTATAATATCGGGGAATCGTTATTTCTTCCAAACTTTGAGGGGTAATTTTCGGTTATATTCTGAAAAACAGAAAGAAATGTTTCAAAACATTAATTCTGCAAA
>JAIBAH010000040.1 GCA_019695295.1 Bacteroidia bacterium
AAATAATATTGTACAGGCTGGGCCTGAGTACCCGAATAAAACACAAAAAGAAATGAAAAAACAAAAGTATTACGAAAAACACAAAAATACATTTTCAATATTTTAATTTTTTTTGAATTAAAAAAAACATGCAAATGTATAATAAGTTTTGATTAAAAAACAGTATTTTCTAAGCACTAAAATGTTATATGTCAAAAACTTAGTGTTATTTCTGGTTTGATATAATTATAGTGGTTTGAACATTTCAAAAAAAAAAATGGTTGTATTCATCGGAAAAAATCATTAACAAAGGGAATAATAGATTAACCCAAGGATATTGTTTTCAGAGTGTAATAAAAGCGGGTTCTTTACAACTAATTTTTTGTGATTTTTGTTGCAACGCTTTTCGCCTTTCCGGGCTCTTAAATAAAAAACGATAAAATATCCTTAAATTATCTCACTACAAAACCAAAGTGCTTATGCAGTTGACAATTGAACATCTTTCTAAAACGTATCCTAACGGATTAAAAGCCCTTGACGATGTAAGTCTTCAGATTCCAACTGGAATGTATGGACTACTCGGACAAAACGGTGCGGGAAAATCTACCTTAATGCGTACCCTTGCGACTCTTCAGGACGCAGATTCGGGGAGTGTAATGCTGGGTGATACAGATGTACTGAAAGAAAAAGACAAAGTACGGAAAATTCTCGGCTATCTTCCTCAGGAATTCGGGGTCTATCCCAAAGTACCTGCTTCAGATATGCTTGACCATCTTGCAATTCTGAAAGGAATCATAAACCGTAAGGAACGAAAAGAACTGGTAGAGGCACTTTTACAAAAAGTAAATCTGTGGGAGCACAGAAAAAAAGCGGTGAGTAGCTATTCCGGCGGGATGAAGCAGCGTTTTGGCATTGCACAGGCATTGATTGGCAGTCCCCGGCTGATTATTGTGGATGAACCTACGGCAGGACTTGACCCGGGAGAAAGAAATCGTTTTTACAACCTTTTGTCAGAAATCGGAGAAAATATTATTGTGATTCTCTCTACTCATATAGTGGAAGATGTGATGGAACTATGCAGTAATATGGCGATTATCCATAAAGGAAAAGTGCTTTACAGTGGCTCTCCCGTAGTTTCGGTAGAGGCAATGCGGGGCAAAATATGGGAAAGGTCAATTTCCAAATCAGAACTCCCCGAATATTCTCAAAAATATCAGATTATTTCCGGTAAACTCGTGGCGGGCAAACCGCTGATTCATGTATTCAGTGAAACGCAACCCGAAAGTGGCTTCCACCCTGCAAGCCCTGACCTTGAAGATGTGTTCTTTGCTAAAATCGAAGGGCTTGCTTAACCTCTTTTTTCTGTAAATCCCTGAATATAACTAACTGAAATACTATGTTTTTTAATATATTTTCATTTGAACTGCGTTACTGGCTCAGGCAGCCTATGATGTACGTTTTTTTTCTGATTAACTTTCTGCTTGTTTTTTTTGCTGCGGCTTCCAATGATATTTCCATTGGAGGGAGTTTTGGCAATGTATATAAAAATGCGCCTTATGTAATTCAGAGTACATTTGGCGCAATGAGTATCATCGGATTGCTCATGACTACGGCTTTTGTTCAAAATGCTACGTTACGGGATTTTAACTATAAAACGTATCAGATTGTCTTTTCCTCTCCCATCAGCAAGATGAGTTATCTGGGAGGAAGATTTACGGGCGCGGTACTGGTCTCTTTATTTCCGTTTCTGGGGGTTAGCCTTGGTTTTTTGCTGGGGCCTTCGGCGGGGGTTGCTTTTGGGTGGATTGAACCTTTCAGGGTAGGGGAAGTGAATCTGATGGCTCACCTGAACGGATTCCTGACCTTTGCCATTCCGAATACGATATTTACTGCTGCGGTGGTTTTTTCGATTGCAGCCCTTACCCGTAGTACACTCACTTCTTTTCTCGGAGCAGTAGTACTTTTGGTGGGTTACTCTATCACCGGGAGCTTTCTGAGTGATTTGGATAGTGAATATCTGGCAGTGATTTTTGACGCCTTTGGGGAAAGACCGCTTTCGCTCTTTACGAAATACTGGACGGTGGAAGAGAAAAATACGCTTTCGGTTCCGGTAACTGCAGGATTTATGATGCTAAACAGAAGTATCTGGCTGTCAGTAAGTATAATCGTGCTGGGATTTGTGTATTCCCGTTTTTCCTTTGCAGAAAAGAACTCCCGTAAGAAAAATAAAACCCTTCTTCCGGAACAGGCCGAAAATACAAAATCCTGGATTGAAAGCAAACCGCTTCCGGCAGTCAGTCAGTCCTTTGGGGCTTCTGCCTTGTCTGTCCAGCTGATGAGTCAGGCTAAGTCTGATTTTATGAGCGTCATAAAAGGGACGGCCTTTATTGTCATCGTATTTCTGGGTTTACTGAACATGGGTTTTGCATTACAGTATGCCGGTAAATTTTACGGATTGAGTTCTTATCCCGTTTCCTATCAGACAATAGACCTCATCAGAGGTACAATGTATCTGTTTATCATTGCCATTTTAATGTTTTATTCCGGGTCGTTAATCTGGAAGGAAAGAGATGCAAATGTAGAGCAGGTGTATGATGCCACGCCTCATCCTTCATGGGTTTCTTTTGTATCGAAACTACTGGCGATGACCGGAGTGATTGCAATTCTGATGCTACTGTGTGTGTTTGCAGGAGTAAGCGCACAGGCTTTGATGGGATATACTAATTTTGAGTTTGGGTTATACTTTACAGAATTTTTTCTGATAGACTTATCCGGGATGATTTGTATCATTGTTTTATCCATGCTGGTTCACACGCTGATAAATAATAAATATATTGCCTTTTTTGTATTTTTGGTAATCATGATACTGAATGCCTTTATCTGGCGGCCACTGGATATTGAGTCAAATATGATACAGTTTAGCGCTACTCCGGATTATACTTATTCCGATATGAATGGGTACGGGCCGTTTGTTTCAGGAAAATTCTGGTTTCGCATTTACTGGCTTTTATTCTGTGGAATCCTGAGTATGGTTTCTATCATTTTCTGGGTCAGAGGGAAAGATGAAGACTGGAAAAGCCGCTGGAAAAAAGCAAAACTCAGCTTTAGCGGCGGCACAAAGTGGATTACTGTGGGATTTGTTGCCTTATTTCTCGCTTGTGGGGGCTGGGTTTATTATAATACTCAGGTGCTGAATCATTATACCACTGCCAAAGCCCGCTTGGTACAGCAGGCAGAGTATGAAAAGAAATACAAAAAGTACGAAGCGATTCCTCAGCCAAGGGTAACCGCTGCAAAATATGATATTCAGCTTTTTCCGGAACAAAGGAATCTGAAGGTAAAAGCCTCACTTACGCTGAAAAACAAATCGGATACTCCGATAGATTCCCTTCATCTTACGCTTTTACCGGAGTATATGAGGCTTACGGTAAATCTGGAAGGGGCTAAAAAGGTATTGAATGATACCCAAAACGGGTACTGTATTTATCAGCTTGGCTCGCCTTTGGCTCCCGGAGATTCCATTATGATGAATTTTACAACGGAATATGACTCCAAAGGATTTGAAAATGAGGTTTCGGTTACAGAGATTGTCCAAAACGGGACTTTCTTTAATAATTCGGACATTACTCCTCAGATTGGATATCAGGATGATTATGAGATATCCGATAAAAGCGAGCGCATAAAAAAAGGATTAAAGGAAAAATCCCGCTTACCCGCACTGGAAAAAAACTGTACGAAACATTGTATGAATACTTATACGAGTAATAATTCCGACTGGGTGAATGTGGAAACGATATTCAGTACCTCCGAAAATCAGATTGCCATTGCGCCGGGCTCTCTGGTGAAAGAATGGAAGGAAGGAAACCGTCGTTTTTTTCATTATAAATTAGACCATCCTTCCCTGAATTTTTATTCCTTTACTTCTGCAGAGTTTGAGGTAGCAAGAGAAAAGTGGAACGGAATAGATGTAGAAGTATATTATGATAAAAAGCATCCATACAATGTGAAAAGTATGCTGAACTCTGTAAAGAAATCGCTTGCGTACTATACTGAGAATTTCGGGCCTTATTATCATAAACAAGCCCGTATCATAGAGTTTCCGAGGTATTCGTCCTTTGCTCAGGCATTTCCGGGTACAATGCCCTATTCAGAAAGTATCGGTTTCATTGCCCGAATTGACAAAGAAGAAGACATCGATATGGTTTTTTATGTGGTGGCTCATGAGATGGGACATCAGTGGTGGGCACATCAGGTAATAGGTGCAAAAATGCAGGGAGCAACTCTGCTTTCCGAAACATTTGCTCAGTATTCGGCACTGATGGTAATGGAGAAAGAGTTTGGTAAAAACCAAATGCGTAAGTTTTTAAAGTATGAAGGCGATAAATACTTAGACAGGAGAGGAAGCGAGTCGGTAAAGGAGGTTTCCTCAATGAAAGTGGAAAACCAGGGATATATTCATTATAATAAAGGAAGTATGGTGATGTATAATCTGAAGGAAATGATTGGGGAGGATAAAGTGAATACAGCATTGAGGGAATTGATTGCAAAGTACGGGTACAAAGAGCCTCCCTATCCGGTTTCTTATGATGTCGTGGATTTGTTTAAGCAGCAAACGCCGGATTCTCTTCAGTATATGATTACCGATTTATTCGAAGAAATCACGGTTTTTGCCAACAAAGTAGTAGAAGCTAAGTCTAAAAAACTTCCTGACGGAAAATATGAAGTAACCATGAAAGTGGAATGCGGGAAGTTCAGGTCTGATTCCCTTGGAAAGGAAACCGCCATAAATATAAATGACTGGGTAGATATCGGAGTATTTGCAATGCCGGAAAAAGGGAAGGAAGACGGTGAAGTGATTGCAATGCGGAGGGAACGTATGGCGAAAAAGGAAGAGACGTTTACAATCATTACGGATAAAGTACCGTATGAAGCCGTTATAGACCCTTTAAATTATCTTGTTGACCGGATTCCAAAGGATAATAAAAAGAAAACAGAAAACGCAGAATAATCATTCTCCGCCACCTGAGAGTTTACCTGTTTATTGTTTCTCAGGTGGCGGAGTTTTTTGGGCAGATGCTAAAACGTTACATTCATTGTAAGTTCCTCCGTCCCTCTTTTGATGGTTAAAGTAGTCGTTTTCCCTTTCTCAAACTGATTGAGGGCGTCCATGTATGAATAGATGTCCTTGATATCGTAAGTACCAATTTTGGTTATAATATCTCCTTTTTTTAGTCCTGCTTTTTCGGCTGGCTTTCCTTCCGTTACCCCGTCAATTCTAAGCCCTTCTCCCGAAAAGGCGTAGTCCGGCATTACCCCTAAAGAAACCTTAAAAGAAGAAGTTTTGGCTTCCTTTGTTTTGGTTTTCAAAAAAGTAAGCTTTGGGTATCTGCAGAGTGAGTCTGTAATTGCAGCCACATACGCCAGAACATCCGTCTCTCCCTGAATGTTTATCTTGTCAAAATCATCCGATGGCTTATGATAGTCACTGTGTACGCCGGTGAAGAAAAACAAAACCGG
The DNA here is from genome assembly GCA_019695295.1 of Bacteroidia bacterium. Classification (GTDB taxonomy): domain Bacteria; phylum Bacteroidota; class Bacteroidia; order J057; family J057; genus JAAFHL01. The sequence goes on from JAIBAH010000040.1 coordinate 5,497, forward strand.
AATATCCTTCAGATAAAAGGAAGTATGATCAGAGGGCCCTACTCCTGCGGAATCCAGTGCAAGCGTAAATCCTCCGGGATTATTTTTCAGTAAAGGGACAAAAACAGGGCTTGTCCCGACTCCATGAACAATCAGGGTTTTTCCTTCATTTAACCTTCCAATCATGTCCATATTAATCATAAAATGGGCATTTTTGAGGTCTATCGTAGGGTTTTCAGTATAATATTTTGAACCCATAAGGCCGGCTTCTTCTCCGGAAAAACAAATAAAAAGAAAATTATAGGCTTCCTTTGCTCCATTTTTTGCAAAATACCGGGCAAGTTCGATGACTCCGGCAGTACCTGATGCATTATCGTCCGCTCCATTATGGATTTTACCGGAAGGATTGGCGTCTAAGGAGGAATGCCTTCCGTCAGTACCCAGATGGTCAAAGTGAGCCCCGATAATGATAGTGTATTTTGAGCCATTATCCAGATATCCTACTACATTAGCCGTTGAATAGGTACCGCCTGTGCCCGATTCTTCGTGCGGATTTACCCTTTCTGAATAGGAGAACGGCTGCAAATATCCATTTGTGCCTTTGGGAGTAAGTCCGATATCCTGAAACTGTCTGGTAATATATTTTTGGGACAATTTGTCTCCTTTGCTTCCGGGGCCACGGCCTTTTAATTTATCAGAGGACAAATACTGAATGTGTTTTGCTGCCTTCTCTTTGGAAAACTGCTGAGTAAAACCTGAGAGAGAGGAACATACAATGAAAATACTGAGAAAAAAATATTTCATAATACTTACAGATAAAATTTGATATATATTTTTCTTAAACCCTGTTGTTTAAGATTGGTTTGTTTTAAATCCTTCCGGGGTAAGGAAAAAGAAAATGAGAAAGAGATAATTCCGGAAAAATGCCTATAAAAAAAGAGACTGTCGTTCACCGGACAGCCTCTTTTTATTTAGAGATACTGATATTATTATTTATTCAAAAGCGGTCTTCCGCCCTGTAAAGGCTGTACCTGACTGGAAGGGGTTTGCGTTTCAGGAGAAAGCACTTTCTGTTTAGCGGCAGCTTTTGCTTCTTCCCGTGCTTTTGCTTCAAGTGCTTCCTGTTCTTCAAGACGGGTAGCCTCCATTTCTTTTTTGATTCTTGCTTCCTGCTCAACTTTACGGATTTCCATCTCTTCGTTTTCACGGTCAACACGGATATATCCTTTGGTGAGTTTTACTTTTTGAGTTAATTCTGCTCTTTCTTCTTCAGTATAAACCTTATCAGCAGAAAGTACCTCTGCATTTACTTTAGCGGCAGCAATCCAGTTAAGCATTACCGGTGTACCGTCAAAATTCTGGATTTTCACTTTAAATCCGGTTGCATTCTGCTCTATGATATTTACAGTTACTGGATTGGAACCCAAAGGAGTTACAGTAGCAACAGGAATCGTATTGCCCTGGATTTTTGCAGTAAAATCTGAATTATAGGAAATAAATACTTCGGATTGCTGTAAAGTTGCAGTACCGAAATCCGTAACGGTAGTAAGATTGGCTGTCATTTTTTCCTGTACATCAGCAAGTTCTTTCACTGCATTCAGAGTGATATAATGCAAAGCGTCAGGATTGTAGGATAAATATTCTTCTTTATTGGCTAAATCTTTAGAATCCGCGATAAATTCGAAAGAACCTACCATATACGGAGCTACCGGTTTTACATCCTGCGCCAAAACACCGATTCCGTACTCATTGGGCGTTTTTGCTTTACCATTATAGCGGAAATAAACCGGATTGATTTGCTTCAGTACGTTTAATCCGTCTTTAAACGGGTGTACATCTTCTTTGAGGCGTTTGTCAGAGGCGATTGTCCACGAGCCGCTGGTTGGTTTTGCTGCCGAGTTGTTGAGCATTTGCAAATCATAAGCAGCACTTGTACCGAAGTTGATGGCAAGTCCCACAGTAGCAGCACTATTATTAAAATCAATTGTTGACAGATAATCATGGAATTTTTCGATACTACCAATCTGAGTTTCTGTTCCGTCGGCAGCGTTGTTTCTGCCTCTGTAAACCAATACTGTACCGGTTCCGGTACTGGCAACGTCCAGGGTTGCTGCTGGAATTGTGGCAACCAATGAGCCAATCCCTACATTTCCGCCACGCTGAACCCCCAGAAGATATTGATTATCAGAAATATTTCTGATATAAAACTGATTATTGGATGTACCATTTCCCAAATTGTTTGCTCCGGTTTGCCAGGAGTTTGATCCGGTATTGGTGGTATAGCTAATGTCACTTTCATTGGGGGAGTTAATGATAACGGCTGAGGTTGAATTATCCACAATATGGAGTCGTGAAAGAGGATTGGATGTGTTTACACCGATTAACCCATTCATAAACAAGGCAGCATACCCCAAAGAGTTGGCATTTACATACAAAGCCTGGTCAGAAGAAGGGGCGATAGGAATATTATTGTTATTCTGAATTACGGCATGTACACCAGTTCCATAGAAAGACGAACTTGTATTGGCAACCCCCATAACCCCGGTAGAGTATCCCCATGCGAAGTTTGCACCGCGGGCTACCCCAACTACTGCGTTATTCTGAAAATCCAGGTTAGGAGTAGGCTGAATTGCCTGAGCAAATACTACATTTTTCGAGATATCTCCGCTATGATATACATGAAGTCTTTCTGTAGGAGCGGATATTCCCACACCCACAAGCCCGTCTTTGGTAATTCTCATTCTTTCCAGAGGGGCAGCACTCGTACTCGGGCGGGTAAAGAAAGACATTCTTGCAGGAAGGTTATTGCCATTAAAGCTACTATCGGCTTCAGCAACAATATAGGCCGCATCTGCAAAGACAGTTCCGCTATATCCGGCAAACCCAATTAAACCCAGTAAATCATCCTGAACTGTTGTGGTTGGAGCGGCGGTAGTACCATTTGTACTACTCATATACAAGACAGGAAAAGTACCAAACGCCCGCTGATGAATGTCAGTATATTGATTCCCAACTATCTCTAAACCCGTAAAGCCAGACCATACCCCCCCAACAGCCGCTGTACCGATTCCTAACTGTCCGTTAGTATTCATTCTGGCTTTTTCAGTATTATTGGTTCTGATAGCAAGGTCAACATTGTCTGTAGTACCCAAAAAATTAGTAGCAGCACTTGTTCCGGCATTTCCCAGAATGTTCCATGAACTTGGGCTTAATTCACCATAGCTGTTAACCACTACCCATAAACCCGCAGTACCTGCATTCGGATGATACTGTAAAGTAATACTTCCCCACGGATTGATTGTGAGATTACCACTTCCTGACTGAATTCCTGAAGCAGCAGCTCCGGCGTCTTCATCCACTACTGTCATTACCTGTGTGGTGCCATTGTATAAAGTGACTAGTTTTCCGTCCTGAGGATTGCTAAAGCCCGCAATAGAAAAAGCAGCAGTAGGTCCGGTTATTCTGTAATAGGAATATTCATTGGCAGGCGAAAGGACTCCGTTTGCTCCATTCACAAGGGCAATATTCCATGACCGCCAGGCAATATTCCCACTTACATCCAGTTTTGCCTGAGGAGTTGCTGTTCCAACACCTATAAACTGAGCTTTAACCTGAAAAGACACAACAGATAAAAACAAGAAAACAGACAAGAATTTTGATTTTCGAATGCAGAGATGCTTCATATTTAATGAATAGTTATTAAAAAAGAATGAATGATTTAAACGTCTATATAGAAAGATACTAAATATTTTTTTGTCAAAGATTATACCAAATACTGAGAGCTAAAGTTATCCGTTCCCGGTTACCCGGTTTTTAAATTTCACCTTCTGTACAGCAACTTTTTTATTACACAAAAATCAACACCCCTGAACATTAATCAAAAAGCTATCTGAACTTTCCCGAACCTGCACTCTTTTTATAAAGTATTATCTATAAAATGACTTTCAGCCGGTAATACTTTAAATAAGCATTGACAAAGGTAATGAATTTTTCAGAAAATCACATAAAACCTGTTCTTAAAACGATTTTTTTATTAAAAAAGTCTATTCGTTGACCGAAAAGAAGAAAAGGATTATCCTATAAACCACTCTATGTACAACAAAAGCGACTTTTCAGGAGAGAATACGGGGAATTTGTTCAGGTAAAAAGTATTTTTCGCAGATTCCGGATTGTAATAATTTTGGTTTTTTGTAATTTCTAAAAAAAACAGTTCTTTTGTGGTTGTAAATAAGTGACGGATATAACTTTTCTTATCTGAATAGCATAAATATAAAAACCCTTCACTAAACACAGGGGAGCAAAATTGTTTTTTTAATAAGAAATAAAAAACAGATTACATGATTCAAATATTCAGGACAATACCAGAGTTTAGAAACTTCAGAAAAAATCTGCCACGGGAGATGAAGGTTGGGTTTGTACCTACAATGGGTGCTTTACATGAAGGACATGCAAGTTTAGTATCAAGTTCGGCAAAGGAAAATGATATAACGATTTCCAGCGTTTTTGTAAATCCCACGCAGTTCGGACCCAAAGAAGACCTGAGCAAATACCCTAGAATGCTGGAGAAAGATGCGGAGATACTGGAAAAAAACGGAGCAACCGTATTATTTGCTCCTTCTACTGCGGAGATTTATCCTGAATCGCCCTCTCAGATTGGATTTACAATTCAGAGCCTTGGGGATAAATTATGCGGAGCAAGTCGCCCCGGCCATTTTAACGGAGTGGTTCAGGTGGTGTCGCTTCTGTTTCATATAGTTCGCCCGGATAATGCGTATTTCGGTGAAAAAGATTTTCAGCAATTGATGATAATCAGGCAGTTGGTGGCTGAGCAGCACTTCGAAGTCAATATTCACGGATGCCCGATTGTAAGGGAATCTGACGGACTGGCAATGAGTTCCCGTAATCTCTATTTATCTGCGGAAGAGCGGAGTCAGGCCGTTGTGCTTTCTCAGATTTTGTTTTATCTGAAAGAGCACTATCATCAATTTAAGGATGCAGATGCGGTAAAATCGTTTGTATCCGAACAAATAAGCAAAAAATCCGTAATGAGATTGGATTATTTTGAAATCCTTTCAGAAAAAGGATTAAAGGACATTGCTGTCTGGGAAAATACGGAGAAGCCTCATGCTTTTATTGCAGCTTTTTGCGGGAATACCCGATTGATAGATAATATTCCTTTATTTTCTTAATTTTGCGGCTGGTTTTGTGGAAGTGTATTTCTCCAAAGCATCGCCTATATTTATTTTAATAATTATTTATGTACATAGAAGTTTTTAAATCCAAAATTCATCGGGTCAAAGTCACTCAGGCGGAATTACATTATGTCGGAAGCATTACCATTGACGAAGCACTCATAGAAGCCGCCGGATTAATTCCCGGAGAAAAGGTGCAGATTGTCAATGTAAATAACGGCGAACGCCTCGAAACCTATGTCATAAAGGGGCAGAGAAACAGCGGAGTGATTTGTCTCAACGGGCCTGCTGCAAGAAAAGTACAGGTGGGAGATATTGTAATCATCATAAGTTATGGACTGATGACTCCCGATGAAGCCAGAAATTTTGAACCTTCCCTCGTTTTCCCCGACGAAAATAACCGCTTACCGCATTAATTCAATGAATTCAAAGCTTGCTGCTTCATTAAAATATATTATCGGAATAGGATTAGGTATATTTTTGTTTTACTATGCCTTCAGAGATACTTCTGTTTCCAAACTACAGACCTATTTTGAGTCTGCAAGTTGGGGGTGGCTTGCCTTTTCCATGGGATTTTCGGTGCTGAGTCACCTTATCCGTTCACTCCGGTGGCAGATGCAACTTCAGGCTGCGGGCTATAAAGTCTCAGCCCTGACCGCTTTCTCCGCTGTAATGTTTAATTATCTCGTGAATTTTGCATTTCCGAGAGCGGGCGAGGTAGCGCGTTGTACTGCTTTATATCAGTCTGATAAAGTTCCTGTCACTATCAGCATTGGTACTGTTTTTACGGAAAGGCTGATAGATGTACTTATGCTGGGAATTTTGTTTGTCATTTCCTTTTTTCTGGCAACTCCTCAGCTAATGGACTTCTGGCATACGATTTCACAGGGAAAAAACGAAGGACCCAATTTTCTTTTATGGGGAGCAGTAATTACCGGGGTTGTCGTTGCGGTGATTGGCTGGGTTTTCAGAAAAAAAATGATGGAAATTCCGGTGGTGAGAAAAATATATGAATTCGGGATGCAGATGCTCGAATCCGTATTAAGTATCCGGAAATTGAAAAAACCCGGACTATTCATTTTCTACACCCTGATGATTTGGACATGCTACTGGATGATGATGTATGTAGGGTTATTTTGTTTTGCACCGATAGCCGAACTCTCCGGCACTACCAACCTGCTCAGATTTGCCTTTATTGGTACTGTGATTGGTTCTGTCGGAATGGCTTTGCCAATTCCCGGCGGAATCGGGCCTTATCATAACGCAATTATTTTTGCATTTGTGGCATTTCATTTATTTCCGGACGATGGTATGTCGAGAACGATGGGTCAGACGTTTGCCTTTGCTTTTCACACCGCCCAAATGCTGATTATGATAGCCGGAGGAATACTGGGGTATGTCTATCTTTTGTCTAAAAACAGAAATCCGAAATAATTTTTTTCAAAAAAAAGAAAAAATATTTGGTGGAATAAAAAAATAGCTGTACCTTTGCAGCACTTTTGAAATAAGTACCTCATGCCCCGTTCGTCTAGCGGCCTAGGATGTCTCCCTTTCACGGAGAAGACCAGGGGTTCGAATCCCCTACGGGGTACAAAAGTAAAACAAAAATCGTCCGGAAGTCCGGACGATTTTTGTTTTTATATAGTTTCTGATTGTCTTTTCCGCTTTCCTAAGGCATAGTATAAACCCCCACAGCAGGATAGTGGTCTGAAAATCTTACGTCATTCCGGATTCTGTATTGCCAAACGGACAGGGGACTGGAAAAAAACTGATAGTCAATCCGGATGCCCCATTTGTCGTCCATCGGATAGGTAAATCCCCATCCCATCCCTTTATGGAGAAAGCTGTCCCTGAGATTTCCCTTTACGGTCTGTACCACGCTTGTATGCGGCATTGCATTCATATCTCCGGTTACTATCAAAGGATGAGCATATTTTTTGATTTTTTCATTGCAAAGCATCGCAAACTCCATCTGACGGGGCATAATCCGGGATATCTGCAAAACCACATCATTCAGTTTTTTCAGTACAGGCTGATTGCGCTTTTCTTTCGGGAGATGATAGGAGGTAAGATGAATATTGGCTACACCCAGCTCTCCCTGAGGAGTACGAAAAGTCATAATTACACCGCTGTTGGTGTGTTTTTTGTCCATATAGATAGTATCCATATCCGTAAGCGGGAAGCGGGAGAAATAAGCTGTACCCACCAAATGTCCTTTTTCGGCAGTAAAGTCATAATGTGGAAATCCCAGTTTAGCGGCAATTAATTGCTGGGTTTTGGGGTTAAATCGTTTTCCGTCATCCGAAGGAATAAGCCCAATCCGGAACTCCTGAAGGCATACTATATCGGGCTGCTCCTGTTTCAGAAGAAGAATGAGGGAGTCAATGTTTTTTCTTTCAAACTGAAAATTCTGGACATTAAAAGAAAGCACTTTTATTGCTTTGGAAGGAGGATTTGTAGGCAACGTATAGCGAAAATCTTTCCCGATAATCCATCCACAGACCGCAATGGCAGAAAATGCCAGTAATTTCCCCCACCATTTTTTCCGGAGTATCAGAAGTGCCAGTAAATGGATTGCCAGAAACAGAATGCTGAAAAAAGGCAAAAATTGCAATAATGGAAAAAAATAAGCAGGAATCCAGGGCACAAAGGCGGATAAAATGGTGAGTAGTACAATGATTCCGTAGGTAAATCCGAAAAAAGATTTCATATAGATTGAGGAGGATTTACAAGGGATTAATTATCGGTTTTTCTTTTTCCGGAAAACTTTTCCAGTTTTTCCTTTTGCTGTCGGGTAAGACTCTGATATCCTGAAAGTGAGATTTTGTCAAGGATTTCATCGATTTCTTCCTGAGAGATTACCGTATCTTCCTCTTTTTTCTCAAAAGGATTCACAGTGACAGTAAATTTTCCTTTTCTGTTTTTTTTCTGAAATAAATTACGGAAAGCGTCAAATACGATTTCCGTAAGGTCATTTCCTTTTTTCATCTGTAAGGTAAAAAGGTATCCGCAAAGGCCTCCCAGAAGAATTAAAATACCGGTAGCGGATGCGCCCCAGGATATAAACTCTATCAGCAATGCTACAAACGCAAAGAAAACCATTTTCATCTGTACAACCCCCCAGAGGGATACAGGATAATCCGGTGTAAGAAACGAAATGGAGAAAACCACCGCCATAATTACAGGAGCGGCTGTATATACAAGCTGATTGCCCATGATGAGGCTTAAAACGGCACCGCAAATACCCAGAAATGGAATCATGATAATGAGGTATTTCCGGAGTCTTTCCTGTCCCCATAACTGCATGAACATTCCCCCAAAAGACCAGAAAAACATACAGTCAACCAGTAACCCGATAAGACCCTGAAGCGAAAGCGGGTAAATCAGGGCATAGGTGAAGATAGTCCACGGACGGAAAAGGGTTTTATTTCCTGTAAGGATGAAATAATTGATAATACTGCTATATTCCGGGCTTTTCCCTAAAACAGACAATATAACTGAAAGTAAAATCTGGAAAATCAGAGCCCCAATCAACACTGCTACCCCCAGCCCGATGATACCGTGCTTCTGTATCATATTTTTAGTTTCTTCTATCATATCAACCTTTGTTTAGCAGATTTTGAAGTGTAATTTATTTGATGGATGAATGTATGCCGGAGTAAAAGAAAATGATAGCGGATACCATTCCGGCAAGGTGACCGAAGTGGGAAATTCCGCCGGTGATTCCAGGAGCAACTCCTAATGCATCCAGTACTACCAGCAGGGAAGAAAGTCCGCCGATGGTCATCATCCATATTCTGGATTTCATGGTAATCGGGAAAGGCATAAAGAAGGTAATTCTCTGGTTTGGGAAAAATATGGCAAAGGCCACCATCACTCCAAAGATAGCACCGGAAGCACCCACAACCGGAATCGGGGAGGGGTCAAGCAGGGCAGTAAAAAAGGAACCTAAAACCCCGCAGAACAGATAAAAAGCCAGAAAACGTTTTGCCCCCAAAACCATTTCTATAATAGAGCCAAAGCTAATCAATACCCACATATTGAAAAAAATATGAAAAAATCCACCGTGCGTAAAGAAAGCAGTTACCAGCTGAATTGGCAAAAAATTGCCCTCATCGTAAGTCCGGTGGATAATCAGGCTGGATTTATGCAATACAAAAAACTGGTTTTTTATCACATTGATATTTTCTAATCCAAGAAGTCCAAGTAAGCCAAAGTCTAAAAACAAAAAAACAATGACATTTACTATCACAATTCTTAATACAATCGGGGTGATATTGAGATTCATTCGCTTTTATTTAATGATAAAACAAAAACAAACTACGTTTAAACAAGGTAGTTTGTTTTACAGATTACAAATTTACAACTTTAATACAATTTATTTTATTTTTTTTAAAGATATACTTTCCGGTTCGGTTATATTCTATGAAAAAAAAACTGCTTTCTGAATGAATAAAACCTCTTACCCGATTGGATTCAGGGCTATTGACGAATAATCTTATAGGTGTTTTTCCGGCTTCCTCCCGATAACTCCAGAATATATACACCTGAAGGAAGCTCTTTTACAGAAATAAATGAACGGAACTCACCGGAATAGAGCACTTTGCCCGTAATATCACAGAGAGTCATTCTCTCAAAAGGGGTTTCGCCCGTTAGCGTTTCAATCTGAATCCGGGATTCGGAAGGATTGGGATAAATTCTGACGGGGAATACCGTTTCGGGGGTGATGTCTGTAAGGGTGATGTCCCAGATATCGGCCATACACACTGAGATACTATCCAAAGAAGGCGAGCCGTCAAATAAACTGAACCCCTGATTCCATTCCCAGTAGGTATAAGGAATCGCAAAGGAATCCAGTGCGGTTTTTACTGCTTCGGTATATCGGCAACGGCTGCCATCATCCGGAATATAGGGTTTGAACGAACCCCATTCGCCACAAAAAACAGGCAGTGAAGTTAAGTTGCTCCACTTTTTGATATGCCCGATTCCACTTGCGAGAGAGTCTGCATTTCCCCATACATTATAGGAATTGTAAGCCGGTTCGCCCCAGGTACCAATACTATTGGCCGCAATTGGAGGCATAGTGGCAGCATTATAGGGAAAAGGAATTCCGGTAGTGGCAACGGGGTCTCCCACCCAGCTTGCTCCCTGATGAGTGAATATCATAGGACTGTAATCATGAAAGGTATAAATCAGATTGCTGTCAGGGAGTGCACCCATGACTTCCAGTCCCCATGAAGAATTCCAGTTGTGGCCACCGGTGATAAGCATTCTCTCCGGATCCAGCGCATGTATTGTCTGGCAAAGCCGGGTTGCAGCCTGTTTCCATTGAGAGGCGGTAAGATTCCAGGGTTCATTATATACTTCAAACAATACTTGTTCGGGGTCAGTTCCTGCATACCTTGTGGCAATCTGTACCCAAAGTGCCTGTATTTTTTCGAGGTCTTTGTCAAAGGAAGCCGAATCCAGTTTTCCGTGATGGTAATCCACAATGATTTTCATGCCTTTTTCGGAAGTCCACAGGATAAAAGAATCTACGAGGGTAAAATAAGACACTGAGTCTATGGTATAAGGGGCTGAATCTCCCGCCCATACATCAAAGCATACCGGTAACCGCAGCGTCTGAAACCCCATCTGATTCATCAGGTCAATATCCTCCCTGAAGGTACTGACATCCGGGAGGTTATGAATATAGTTGGCATATCCGATTGCGGGATTTCCGGCCCAGTAATTTTCAAGATAAGAAAGGTTCATTCCTTTGCCCAGCATTCCGGCCATATTCCAGGCATTTTGCGGGCTGTTAAGTGTGATAGTCTGAGTCAGGGTGTCTTGTGTACATCCATCCGTAACGATTTGGGTAAGAGGATGAGTACCCGGCTGAGAATAGGTATATTCCGGTTGAAATCCGGTTGCGGTGTCTCCGTTTCCGAAATTCCACCAGAAGGACGAAGCGCCCTGAGTGGTATTCTGAAGGAATAGCCCGTATCCGTTTGTACTGAATGCAAAACCGGCCTGAGGCTCAAACTCATTGATATTCCAGACTGAAAGACTGTCAAATACGGTTTGATGGGCTATTTGCTGTAAAAAACCGGCAGTAGTCTGAGGAAGCCCGGCAGTAAAAGGAAGTCCTACGGGTGTTTTTTCATAAATAGTAGCATAAAATACGCAGGCGGTAAGATAGGAGCCTTCTATACTCGGGTGGCTGTTATCCGCCGACCAGAGATTAATCGTAGAATCCGCAGCACGGGAAGCCATCCAGGCCATTCCGGCAGGCGCCACAAGGGCTTCATTCATATCAGCCATCTGTACGTAACTGTTCCGGAGTCTGCCGGACATTCCTGCATAGGTACATACAGGGGGATAGGAGGCGCAATTCTGTGCGTCCCCGTATTTTCTGCCCCAGGTCATATAGAATACGGTTTTTGCGCAGGCATTATTTTTATGAATCAGGCTGTCCAGAATTTTTGCATAGGGAAATACATCCGTAGCAACCTGAGCGGGGGAAAAGGAAGGGAGCTGACTTTGTTCCTGCAAAATCACGTAATCCCAGGGTTTCTGCTGAATTTTTGCAAGCGAGGTTGCATTGGTCGTATGCAGATTAAAGGTGTATCCTCCGGGGGTATTGGAATCAAAATCTATGGTATCGGCCGTACCCAATGCTAAATTGTAAAGTAACTGAGGCAGGTTGTTCACTGCGGTGTAGCTATTGCCCAAAAAAAGCATGTTTTTACGGCTCTGTGTATAACCCAGAGAAAAGGTCAGGCTAAACAAAAGGAAATAAGAATATAATTTAATCATTGTATTGAAAATCTAAGAGATGAGTTAAGTAATCCAGGAAAATGCATCTGTCTTTTTGCTTAGAATTAAAAAATAAACAGACCACTTCACACATTCAATAAATAGCGCACAAAGATAACGTTTTGTATCCTATTTTGAAAAATGATTTTTTTACTGGATTTTATCGGTTTCCTATCAATGACTGGAGGAAATACGTATGAATAACCCGGTTTAAAGAGAATCGCTATAAATTATTTTAAATTCCTGATTTATATCATTTTTTGCTGAGTGGGCGTATCGTAGATTGCACCAAAATTGATATTATGAAAAAAAATATTTTATTCTTGTGTTTTTTGGGAATCGCTTTAAGTGGATTATTCGGTTACCCATTTACAGAATTCCACCGTACCGAGCATTTTAAAATATACTATAATGTAGATTCGGTGCCTTCTTGTAAAGATCTTTCCTATATCCCCTATGGCAGTAACCCCGCTCAATTGCCGGCTTTCGGGGACCCTGATTGGGAAGATGACCCTAAAAATCCAGGTAAAAAAAGAAGAACAATTCCATATTACATTCTTGATATCGGGAAAAATATGGAGAAAGCACTTAAAGTATATGTAGATATGGGCTTGGTTTCATACGACGCACCGCCTCAGGCTAATCCTGCTTTTACAGACGAAACGTATGTTTTACCGTACATTATAGAAGTATATGTACAATCTTTAAATTCTGGCGGAGGAACCCCTATTGACGGGGAAACGAGTACAAAAACCGGAGTGATTTCCATTAATCAGAATGTGCCGGTAAGCCCTGAACTTCCCAATAAGGTAGAAGTACTTCGAAAGGCTTGTGCACACGAACTTTTACATCATGTAACATTTCGCAATTATAGTGCTTTGAATGCTACTGTAAGCGGGATTACTTTTTTTGTGGATGATTTTGCCGGCACTAATATTGCTGATAAAACCAGTGTTCAGTGGTGGTGGGAATGTTTGGCAACTCAGGCTGACAGGCTTGTTTTTCCTGATAGCAAACCGTATGAAGCTGAAAATTATGCGATGGACCCAAGTGGGATTATTACCAATCTCCATAACTCCTGGGATGTGTGCAATGCCGATCCTCAGTGGTATATCAGCAGCGGGTTTCTAAGCTATCTTTTGTATTACAGAGAAGGCCTAAAAGCGGACTTTGCTCAGATTTTTTTCTACCCCATCAAAAACCTTTCCAATACTTTTTCTTTTGTCAGGGAATCTCTGGATAAATATGTAAAAGAAAAACTGGGTTCAAAAGGATTAGGGTATGAATACCAGAATTATATGATTTGGTTAATGGAAAAGAGGAATCCTTCCTTTCATATAATCCCTGGCGGAGACAACCGTAAATACGTTCAAACGGTGAAGCTGGACAAAAAAAAATATAGAGACTCAATCCACATACGCAATAGCGGTTCCTTACATGGCACTAAAGGTGTTGAAAATAAATCAGTCACCGGATGTGGATGATAAAACCTATACGATTAAAAACCGATTCAATAAAGAAGAGGCAGCGGAAATGGCAGTAACTTACGCAATAGACGGCACGCCAACTCAGGGAAGAAGCTGTGAGGTATGGGTATATGAATGTAATAATGAAACCCGAAAACTGTTAAAAAAATTGGGGCATGGAGATAGCCTTAATATTTCTTATGAAAAAGGAAAATGGACGGAAGTAGCCGTGACAAATCCTCTTCTCAGTGCCAATTCCAATGAAGTGATTTCGATTATCCGGTATCCGTCTCTTGAAGGGAAATACAAGGGAAAAGTAATATTCTCCGGCGAAAACCCAAAATTGGATGCAATGTACACGATTACCCTCTCTGAACTGGATATTGAAATAAAAGATACCCTTGCAACCTGCAATTTTGAGTTTCATAAGGCGTATGCAAGAGATGGCTTTTATGCGAAAGGAACGGCATTGAAAGGAAAAGCAGACCCCTTGGGGAATGTAACTATCATTGGTGCTGTTCAGGCATTTACCTATCCTAAAGGTTCACCCGGTTGCTGCGATTTTCCACAAGTAAAAGAGGATCCAAAATGTGCGAAAATGAATGCCAATCCCTATTTCTGGAAATTTACCGGTAAAGTATCAGCGGAAGGCGGAAAATATTTTCTCAAAGGTTCAATCGCAGCAGGACTCAGTGCCAAAAAGTTCATGAAGGCCAGTGAAAATCTGTATAAATTTGAAACTGAGAGGGAATAGGAAAAAATTATGATAATGGGTTGTTTCAAATACCCTTATAAACCAGCAACTTCCAGTATAGAGCGGAATGCCGCAAACCGACCTTTGTACTTCTCTGAGTGTTCTGCCTGAAGTGCAGGAGAAAATTCATTGCGGTATTTGTCAAGGATTTCCATAGAAACGCACTTATACTGGATATTATAAGTATCCGCCTCATCATCTACAGTAGGTTCCAGCATTTTACTCATTTGATATCCCTCAAAGCACCCCGTTGCCATTACATCGGGAATATGCTTGCTCAGCATCCACGATTTCCATTCGTCTGCTATTTTTTTGTCTATAGAGACACTTACACTGTATATAATCATTGGGAAAAATATGATAGATGATATTTTTATATAGTGAAAAAAGGCAGAATGATTAGAATCCGTAGATAAGGCCAAATCCAAAGTTACCTACCTTCCAGTAATCAGAATTGGCAATCGGATTATTTAGTTGAGTGATTTTGGTGCGCTGCATCATGAGCGGGAAGTGTATTCTGCCGGTAAGGTGTCCGCCTCCCTGCTGAATTGTAGCCTCAATGATAGCAGAAGGAATGAACCCAAAGATTTTTTTAGGGCTTTCGGAGTTATAGACAAAAGGCCTTTTTTCGTTCAGATAGGAAGTCTGAGCACCCAGCCCCAGTCCCAGCCCGATTTTTTGCTGATTATAGGAAGTAGCCCCGGAGCCTAAACGACCCATCAAAAACAATGGAACCTGAGCCTGATAGCTGATGCCACCACCTGTAAAGTTGATTCCTCCCTGAATTGCTCCATCCACGCCTACACTTACTACGTCGTTTTTGTGTGCAAGCATATAATAAGTACCTATCATAAATGTATAATAAGGCACAAAGATTTGGGAGCTTCCGTTCTGTGAGTTGGCAATTATTTGCTGATAAGTTGTATCTTCAGGCATAAGCGTAAAAAACTCATACATAAATCCCATTTTAGGGATGAATCTGTCTGCCTGTGCAGAAACCTGAGAAATACCACTCAGAAACAGAACGAAATACAAAACATATTTTTTCATGAGAATAGCCGTTTTTATGATTAAAAATCTGTCCAAAATTACATCTTAATACGCAAATCTCCAAAAAGTGTTTATTCCTGTGTCTTTTTTTATGGGTTGAGAGGAAAAATTTCCGGTAGTTTTCTGTTCATTAAAACGGAAACGAAGGCTATATTTTTTTGAAAAAAAATGTAAAAAAAAGCAAATATGTTAAATTATTTAGTATATTTGCAAAAAAATATTGTAATATATGGATAATTGCCAATAATATGGGTAAAAAGGAGGTAAAAAAAGAAGGTTTTATAAGTACGAAACAGGAAGTGATTCCGGTTTATCGTAATCCTTTTTCTTTTTTTATTCAGGGGGTTGTCCATCAGGCGTTATTTTCAAAATGTTTTTCGGTTTCCGGTCATAAAATAAAAGAAATTGCGGCCTTAAAAATCTTTACAAAAGAACAATCTCAGGAAACAGAACGCCAAATGCGAAATATTTCTTTTGGAAATCTTCTGTGTCTGACTCCTGAGTCTCCGGTTTTATTGCTTCGGGAGTGGCTCGGAATGTTACTGCAAATGGGGTGGCTGAGGTATGAGGACGGAAGAATCCCTGCTCATTTTGAACTGGATTTTCATGATGGCGTTCCGGTCATTACCGATAAACGGGATGGCGAAATTATGGACTATATTCCCCCCGCTCCGGTACAATACAAAACCTATAAACAGGCAATCACCGGAAAAACCATTGTGGTTCAGGAAGGAAAACTGAAGTCAGAAAGGCAGTTGTTTCAGGAGGCTTTGTTTCAGGAAAGTATGTATTTTATTCAAAATCAATTATTTGTCATCTGTCCTCAGAAGCAGATTTTTGAAGAGGTACTGACTTTGCTGCGTCAGGAGTTAGAGTTTTTTCGTTTTTTTTCACTCGAAAGCGATTTCAGGGAAAGGGTAGAGATTCCGGCGTTTTTTCAGGGAGTTCTGTACGGAAGTTGTTTAAAGTCACGGTTTTCTGTAGGTCATCCGTGGAAATTCTCTGTGAAAAACGGAGCAGAGCAATGGACAGAATATCAAAAAATTACGCAGCAGCTCAGGAACGAAATCTCCCTTAAAAACGGAAGGCAGTTTAATCAAAAAGCCAAAAGCCTTAAAAATCACTTCATCATGGAAAATATCCGGAAAGAAGACGATTTTCAGCGTTTGATTAAACTGAAAAGCCGCTCCCGGCAGGGAGTACTCCAAGACGATTTGTTCGGTGGGCTGGTAACGGAAGCTACTTCTCATGCGGATCTGACAATTCAGGCAGAAATACAGGATTTGGAGCGGCAAATGGGCTTGTCGGGTGCTGAATGTGTAGAAACAATGCTGGAGCCCGGACTGGAATTTCCCTCCCTGACCAATGAAAACGGAGTGTTTCAGGGGTTTGATGTGATTTGGGGGGATTACGGAACGGTTGCCGCTGCCGAAAAAAACATAAACATGAAGTACTGGAATTGTATCCGGAACGGAGCGTTGAAATCGGAGGGAATCACAGGCGTACAATTGCCGTCAAAATGGTTTACGAATGCTTTGTATCAGACTCAGCGGCGCTTCTGGATACTTCATTTTCCGCTGATTCAGGTATGGAAAAGTGCTGACAAAACGGGCGTTATTACCGGAGGAGTTTCCGGTGAAAACAAGGAAGTGATGGTAAAAACGCAAACCGGAGAATATATTCAAACGATCCATTCAGGATATTTTCTGAATAATCCTGATAAACCGGTCAGCTTTGATTACACTTATGAAGAACAGGAATTTATGATCGGACTGGAAAAACTCCCGTTGAGGCTTGAGGAACATTGTACGCTTTTTCAGGGTGTCAGTATTCCTAAAAATGAACTCAGTACAGAAGGAGTCCTTTTCATCACTCCGGCAGAAATGGAACCCTTTGGCGTTGCGTCCCAAATGCGTTATTGTCCGCTTTCTCACCATTATCTTGCTGGTTTTACGCTACATGCTCCTGAAAAAACAATTTTTCTGACTCAGAAAGAAGACGGCTCCTTCTGTGTTTCCTATACGAATCAGCAATGTATCCATGAGGTCTCAGTGATTTCGTTACAGTTGGAAACAGTAGAAAAAACGCTCTGGACTTTGGCCTTTTTGAATCTTCCGGTTATCCAAAAATATATTCAACTGCAATTTTCCCATAAAACGAGGATAGTTTCACCCCGGAAATTAATGGAAATACTCAAACACCTCCCTTTTTTTCTCCCTGATTCCGAAAATACAGAAGAGATAAATAATTTGACACTAAGGATGATCCGGGAAAAAAATGACAGAAATTCCGACAATATCATTTCTCAGGAGATTCAGGAAAAAATTTATGCAAAAGCCACACAAATGACAGAATTTTGTTTGTCAAAAAAACGCCCGGTATGACAGCTTTCCGGTAGCGGTTTTTGGCCTTAAAGTCCGGATATTTTCTTACCTTTGCAGAGTAAAACGGTGATGAAAAGAAAATATGAATATTATAATAATAGACGATGAAGTCAATAGTACAGAATTGCTGAAAATCATGCTCGGTAAACACTGTCCTGAAGGGAATATTACCGGAATCTACAATAATCCACTGGAAGGCAGGGCAGCGGTTGAAAAATATTTTGAGACAGGCAAACCCAATCTTCTTTTTCTGGATATAGAAATGCCCTATATGAATGGGTTTGAATTGCTGGATAGCCTGGAAAAAATCAATTTTGAAGTAGTATTTATCACAGCCTATAATCATTACGCAATAAAAGCATTTAAATACAATGCCATAGACTATCTCCTGAAACCGTATTCGGCAGCGGATTTGAAGGAAGCATTTGCAAGAGTAAAAGAGCGTTCGCTTCAGTCAGGCGCTTTTCATCATCTCAAAACAATTTTACTCAACTCGATTGATATAAAAGAGAAGCCCGGAACGCTGAAAAAAATCGCAATTCCTACTTCTGAAGGAGTAGAGTTTGTGAAACTGGATCAGATTATCCGCTGTGAAGCAAGTCAAAATTATTGTAAAGTGGTAGTTTCCCGTCAGCGGGCGATTTTGGTATCCAAAAATATTGGAGAAATAGAAGAATCTCTTCCCGAAGAGTTGTTTTTGAGGGTTCATAAATCCCATATTGTCAATGTAAACTATGTTTTAAAATACATTAAATCGGAGGGAGGCTCGCTTTTGATGGAGGATGGAGAAGAAGTGGCCGTTTCCCGCCTTAAAAAAGATGAAGTGCTCAAAAAGCTTTTTAGCAGTTAGTGAAGCATACTTTACATTTCGTCAGGGATTATTGCAGTTGATACATTGGTATCGAAATATGCGTTTTTTTAGAGTTACTTTGCATTAAGATTTTGGCATTGATAGATATAAAACAACATATTTATTAATTTTTCAAAAAAACTTAATCAAAATGAAAACGAATCGCATTTATTTTTTCTTCGCTTTTTTCTTGCTCATGACAGGGATATCCCTCGCTCAGCCCAATGCTACAATTACCGTAAATGGCAGATATATCATAGGGAACTGTGGAGATACCCTTGTTTTTAAAGGAGTAAATTATGCGCCTTACAACTGGGGCTACAGCAGTAATCAGCTTCGGATTGATCAGATTGCACAAAGTGGTTCCAACGTTGTCAGGCTTCCGTGGTATGCAAGTGGAAATCCGGTTTTGTATGCAGATTATGTTAAACTTGACAGTGCGATTTCCAAATGCATTCAGTACGATATGATTCCGGTGATTGAACTCCATGATCAGACTTGTCAGAATACTCCCGGCAATCTGATAGAGCTGGCAAATTTCTATACCCAACCGGCAATCCTGGCGATGATTCAGAAGTACAAACACAGCCTCATCGTGAATGTAGCCAATGAAGCCCTATACGTTAACTGGACCGGAAATGCGGCACAGGCTACTCAGGATTACCTCAATGTATATAATACCATCGTCGGCAATCTTAGAAATGCAGGAATAGATGTTCCTATCATGATTGACGGCCCGGATTGCGGAACCAATCTGGATGTTTTGGCCTCCACAGGTCCTTCTCTTATGGCCAATGACCCTATGCATAACCTCATCTTCAGTGCACATACTTACTGGTATGCTTTCGCAAACAATGATTCGGCCACCAGCCTCGCCAAAATAAACAATGCAATGAATGCTGGCATTCCCTTTATTTTCGGAGAAATAGCCAACCTGCAGGATGACGCAACGCTGTGTCAATATACCCTGAATTACAAACCGATTCTCAGTATTTGTGAAACGAAAAAAATAGGCTGGATTGCATGGTCATGGGACAATGATGGCTGCGCCCAGCGTCAGGTTACTACAGCAGGAAATTTTAACAGTCTTACCCCTTACGGAAATGTCGTCGTAAACAATCCTGTGTACGGGATAAAAAATACAGCCAGAAAAAGCCGCTTTCTTACCAATAACGGCTGTGCCACAACCGGAGTTCAGCCCCCGGCAGTATTTCAGGAAAAAATCCGGGTTTCAGAGAGCAGAGACGATGTCCGGCTTCTTTCCCTTGCTGAAGAGCCTTTGTTCTTTCAAATCTATTCCATCATGGGACAGGATGAAAAAAGACACACGCTTAATCCCGGACAGGAACTAACACTCAGCAGAGCCGATTTTACTCCCGGAGTTTATATCATCTGTGTGAATACCGGTAAAGGCTCCGTTTTTCGCAAAATTCTGATTTAATATTTCAGTATTCCTTTGAAATATCCCTTTGTTTTTCTTTTTAATGTACTCATAAATAGTTGGAAGCGACTGGAATTGTATGCTTCGTTTTAGTTAGAAGTGAAATAAGTTTGAAATGGCAGATGTCATGACGAAATTCGAAGTGGCATCTGTTTTTTGGTAAATCATTTATTTAATAATAATTTTTTTTAATATCATGAAAAATCCTGAATTATGGATGCTGATAGCCCTTCTCTGGGTTTCAGCATGTAAGCCAACGGAAACCCCCGACAGCGAATTGCTCAAAGTTCATACTTTTACAGTACAGAACCAACTGAATGCCTCCTCGAAGTGTATGATGGATTTATACAACGGAGTGACTTACACGCCTGCGGAAGCTGCCTCAAAACAAAGCGATATTGATTTTATCTTCTGGCAATATACCGGCACTTCCCTTAACAAAGACTGCTATTTCCGTAGCCCCCTCGAAATTCACAACGACGCAACGGGCGCCGGTCAGCAACTGGAAACGGACCTGGGGATTGATACCTGGACAGTGTGGAAAGACGCCGTTATTTCCAACAGCGATGTAACCGAGACGCAGTTTGACGCGATGGATACAAAAACGGAACTACTGGATTTTTTCAGTCAGAACACACACGGGCTGGTAAATTATTCTCCAATATCGGATGTCAATGGAAACCTGATTGTAAAGGTCTTTATTTTTCAGGATAAAACCGGGAGAAAAGGATTCCTGAAAGTGAAATCCATTACATCGGGAACCACTGGAAGTATGAGCGTAGAAGTCAGAATGGTAAAATAAATCAATCTCAAATAATAAAATCATGAAACGCTATTGGCTTTTTTTCTTTATCCTCCACCTTTGGGGAAGTATTCAGGCGCAGAATGCAGGAACGCTGGATATTACTTTTGCTCAGACGGGTATCACAACCATAGATTACAATAATCTGCAAAACAGCTTTTCGGCATCTGCGGTACAGCCTGATGGAAAAATAGTGGTAGTCGGGCAGGCCGATGGATACCCTTTTGTTGGAAGAATGCTTGCAAACGGAGCCTGGGATCCGGATTTTGGAACAGGCGGAATATGGATAGACAATAGTCATCCGGAAAGCGGACTGAATGATGTGGCAATTGCTGCAAGCGGAAAAATATATGCAACCGGATTTGAAAAAGTAGGAGTCAATCATGCTTATGCTACGGTGATATGTCTTTTGCCGGACGGTACGCTGGAAACCAATTTTGGCGGAAATATGAATCCGGGCTTTGTGAAAAAAGATATGGGACTCGGACAGGATTTTGGGAAAGCCATCTATATACAGCCGGACGGACTGATTCTGGTTGGTGGTGGTACTGCCTATACTTCTCCCACAACTGGAATTACTTCAGTGAGTAATTTTATCTTCAGAATTTATGAATACGGGACAGATGACATTAGTTTCGGGCCGGGTGGTACAGGATATGTAACGTTAACGGCAGGAAACTACGGTGGATATGTGAATGATATTGATTTCCATAACGGGGTTATTGCTGTTTGTTTTTCGGCAGTTCCTTATTATCTGTATTATGACAGCAGTATCAGGGTCAGTCTGCTGGATTATAGCGACGGACTGGAAATCAATCATGCGATATGTAACTATTATGCCGGTAATGTTTCTACTTCTCAGGCTACATCCCGGGTAGCATTTGCGCCTGATGGCACACTTTGGGTAACTGCTTCCTATATGATTACAAGTAACAGCCTTTCAGAAATAGATTTATTCAAAGTGAATACCAATATCTTTTCCGGCACTTTTAATATTGTAGCCTACACCTATTATATTCATCATGTAACCGGGCTGATTGCAACAAGCGACAATGTATATATTGCCGGGATTCAGACAGGAGGCGGAAAATCCTATGTCCTGAACTTCAAATCTGACAATCAGATTAACCTGAATTTTGCCAGTAACGGTGTTTTTGAGACAGACGGAGTCTATAATGCAAGCATCCGTGATATGAAGCTTAGCCCTGACGGAAAACTGATTTGTACCGGAATTTCTCCTTCCATTTTTCACGTAAATACTCAGTCTGTTCATGATGATGGGTTTATGATGGTCTTATATGCCCAAAGTGCAGTTGCGATACATCATCCGGAGAAAGAATTGAATTTTTCTGTGTATCCCAATCCCTCAAAGGGGAAATTTACAGCAAGATGGGAAGAAACAGGCGGGCAGGTCCAACTCTCTGTTTTGGATATAAGCGGGAAAGAAATATTCAGCATTTATCCGGAAAAAACAGCAACGGAATATTCTCCTGAAACAGAAATGACACAAGGGATTTATTTTATCCGCATTACTTCCCCTGAACGGAATTCAGTACAAAAACTCGTTGTGAACTAAATTCTTTTTAAAATTTAAACAAAAAATATCATGAAATCAACTTCTTTTTTACTGTTGCTCTGGATGACAGTCATGCATCTGAATGCAACCACATGGACCGTAGCCACGAACGGAAATGACAATAATGCCGGTACGGTTTCTTCGCCCTTTAAAACGATTCCTTATGCAATTGATATGGCTCAACCCGGAGATATCATTGAATTAAGAGGGGGAAATTACCCGTCCGCGGAAATACGGATACCCAAAAGTAATCTTACAATCCGCTCTTATGCCAGTGAATGGGCGGTAATTACAGCGCCTGTAAACGATGAAAATATAGCAGCAACTTTCTGGTACAATGAACCGGACGTTTCCGGTGGGGTTCTGGAAAATATAGAAATCATCGGGGGATATTATTATGGAATTATGCTTGAAACAAACTGGGAATGGGGCGTTCCCGACAATCAGAGGCATGGAGCCAGTAATATCACAATCCGCGGGTGCAAAATTCATCATACAGGCAGAGATTGCATCAAAATAAAGCCCGGATGTGCCAATATTCATATTATTTCCTGTGAAATATACAATTCAGGTGCCGGTCCCGGTGCTCAGGTAGATTTCAATGCGGAGGGAATTGATAATGTAAATGGTTCCGGAATGGTGGTCAAAAACTGTTATTTTCACAATACCGCAACTTCCGGAGTATATGCCAAAGGAGGGGCTTCCAATTGTCTGATTGAGGAGAACCTTCTCATTGACCTGGGCGAGCATGGAATTCTTCTGGGATTCTATACCGACGCTGAATATTTTGATACCAATACCAATCCCGATTATTATGAGTGCCTCAATAGCGTAGCACGAAACAACATCGTCATCAATACCGGCGGGTCAGGTATCGGGTTTTTCGCCGCAAAAGACTGTAAAGCATACAATAATACTGTAATAACTCCTTCTACCCTCTATCATTCGCCCCTGTATTTTTCCAAAGGAGATATTTGGCTGAGCAATACTCAGACGGCAACACCCCCGTGTGTAAACCTGACCGTCGAAAATAATATTTTTAAAGACTCAGGCCCCAGCGACGGAGGAGAAGAGTTTACGGTAAGGGTCAGAGAAGGTGCCCTGACAGGAAATAATACCATAAACCACAATATTTATCAAAGTACTATGGGCACCGCAGTCTTCGATGATAATATTACATGGCCTTATATGACGCTTACGGAATGGCAGAATACCATGGGACTTGACGCTCAGAGTATGGAAGTAAACCCTATGCTGAATGCACAGTATCATTTGCAGTCCGGAAGCCCGGCGATTAATGCAGGAGCATCTGTTTCCGGACTTTCGAGAGATTATGATGGAAATACCCGTTCCGGAATGCCTGATATCGGAGCAGATGAGTACAATGCAGGAGCTGCTTTGTCTGTTCCTCCCGGCTCAGGAGTGATTGGTACCGGTGCCATTCCTGTAACTACTGCATTACCCAAAATTTCAGAAAACCGATACGGATTTTCAATCCTGAATAATCCCTCTGCAAACGGCATTTTTTATTTTACTTTTCGGGTTCTTCCTTCTGATGTGTATCCTGTTACTGTTATGGATATTCAGGGAAAAACTATAAGGGAAATCAATCTTTACGGTCAGAATGGAATGATAGACTTATCCGCAGAAGTACAGGGCACGTATTTTCTTCGGACACAGGAAGGCAAAAGCTTTACCCTTATTCGCTGATTCAAAAACGAAAGATAAAAGTATCTCCCTGAATTACAGAAGACTTTAATGTTCTGTAATTCAGGGAGATTTATTTTGTGCTTATTAGGACTTACGCAATTTACTGTTTTTGGGCATTTTGACTACGCTCAATGACCCCAAAACAGTAAATTACCGATAAAAAAGACCTTTTTGCGTAAGGCTTACTTACAAGAAAAAACAGGCTTACTCCTCTTCCAGAAAACGGTAAACCTCATGAATAACAGTTTCACTATTGAGGGAATGCCCTAATCCTTTGGTGGTAATCAGTCGTGCCCCCTCCCAGTTTCTGACAATATTGACACTGTCAGTATAAGGAGCAACAGCGTCATCCTCATCATGTATCACCAATCCGGGAATTGTCAGTTTTTTTACAAAAGCCTGAAGCGAAAAATCTGACACACGAAATTTATAATTTCGCTCGAAAATCTGCTCCAATCCATTGGAAACATGTTTCTTTAACCCCAAAATATCATAAAACCTGCCAAATATCTGGGGTAGTTCCGACGGCGCTGCCAGAATAGCCAGTTTTTTTACGGAAACAGTGCCAATCTGAGTAAGTAAATAAACAGCACTTACACCCCCTACCGAATGCCCCACAATCATATCGGGTTTGTAATGATGGCAAACTACTTCCATCCAGTGAGCATACAGAATCGCATTAAAAAAATCGCTCCCCGACTGACCGTGAGCGGGAGCATCCATCGCAATAATCCGGCATTTTTTTCTTCTGAATTTTTTAATGAAATTGCGCCATCTTGCCGAATTGCTCTCCCATCCATGTACAAATAAAACAGTAGGCCCTTCGCCTTCCCATAAATAGGATTGAATTTCAGCCCCTTCACAGAATAGCTTTTTTTGAATGCTGCCTTCCAGAAAAGGGAGATCTTTTTCTTTGATTTTCCCCTTGCGGGGAGTGGAAAATATCTGAACGGCTTTGCCGGCAGCCCACTCAGGGAATAAAATCCCTCCCGTATTCAGGGAAAATCCAATCATTCTGGGGATATAGGATTGCAGTTTTTGTTTCATCTTTTGAGTCAAACGATTATTCTCCCCGGTTTTTTACCCCAATAGCAAAACGGGAAAGGATGCCAAAACCGGATTTATGAAGGAAACCCACAGAATCAGTGTATTGTTTATCGCTTTTACTCTCCTCTTACACAAACCCATAAAGAATTATCCCCGGTTTTAGAGGTTGAAAAAACATGCCCGTACTTCTCAAAGGGAAAACCCGAAATAAAACAACGAATCATCGTAAAAAAAGCGGGCCCGGTTGTAATGAATGCCACAAATCCACCCTTTATTCATGCATAATCATTACCTTTTGGGTAACTGCTTTATCATTTGTCTGCAATGAAAGGAAATAGATTCCGGATGGAAATTCTGCCGCATTAAAGAAAAACCGCTGATTACCGGAAGGAAACTTACCCTCGAAAAGAGTCAGTACTTTTTGTCCTACAAGATTGAATAACTCCAATTTTCCTTCTGTAGCATTGGAAAACGATACAGGAACAGCCGTCATGGCAGTTGCCGGATTGGGGTAAACAGGATGCATTTTCCCTTCTGTCAAAATATCCATTGCACTTAACGTTTTTACCTCAAAGTCATAAAATCCGGTGGGTGCGGTAATCGGACGTACCTGAGACTTTCCGCTATTGGCATTTGCCGAGATAAAATATTCAATCTTGCTGCCCGAGGGCTGAGCCGGAATATCTCCCACCCATTCAGTACCGCCGAAAACCTGAGTCATAGGTGCCGCCTGAAAATTCGGTGAAGGCTGTACCCGGTACATTACCGTTGCGTTGGCTATACCGCTCTGATGTTGAATCGAAGCCACTACCTGATATGGATTGGTGGTATTATAAGTATCTTCCAGTGACTGATGGGTAATCAGCAAAGGCTCCGAAACCCCCAGAGAATGGGTAATACAATGAAGTGCGCCACTTTGCTGAATGATGTCATTGCAGTAGATTCCGGCAATCTGATATCCGGGCAAAGTCTCCTGCAAAATCCGGATTGCCGTTGTATCATATTTCTCTTCGTATATAGGCAGCAGAATTTTTTTGTTCACAAAGGTGAAGTTTGCATAAGTACGGTAGTCCCCTCCATTATTGGGGTACGCATTTCCGGCATCCGGAGGCATCGGAATTCGTACTACTTTATAGGGAGTTCCGAAAGGAGAGTTAAAATTACTCATCACATACTGAAGATTCGTATTGATTTGGGGGCCGTCCGCAATGCCTGTGGGGTATTCCCCTACGAGCAGGGTTTGTTCATCCGTTAGTTTCATGTGCATATCTATATGATGAATCCCGTCATAGGGCAAAACATCCATTTTAATATATCTGCCGTAGTCAATTCCCATAAATTCATGCATGATAGTATCTATCTGAGCAGCGGTTTTAGGACTAAGGCTGTAACCGGAACCCATATTTTCATTCAGCACTAATTTGGAGGAAAAAGCCGTTCCCATGCCATCAGACATGAAGTTTCCGCCGGTATGCACGAGGTCGTAAGGCAATTGAGTCGTTGCATAATGAGGAATACCAAAATCCGTAGCAATCGCCTCCGGTATTACATCATCCAAAGGGCGGGGCCGGTTGTAGATCCAGTCCACAAACAGGAGGTCTTCCACCTGATTTTTATAAATTGTATTACCGCCATAATCCCGCATCCAGATTGTATTGGAGTTTTTTTGAAGAAACTTTACATTGGTAAGGGGAATATTGTTCGTAGTCAGGTTTGATTTTACGGCGCTTGAGTCGGAGCAAATAATTACAACGAGACACTCAGTCTGTGCTTCCTTGACGATTTGCCTCAAAATACCGGGAAAAGTTCGCCATGTAATAAACAAAGCCTGAATCTCTTCCCATTCAGCCATCGTTCTCACGGGAAATCCCGGAGGCACAGTGATTGCGTCAGTAGCATAAGCCCTTGAGGAGGCATAGGCAGGGATTGCACTCTTTTCCTCAGGAGTAGTCCATTTTGGCAGGTCGCTTTGAATCTGAGCGAAAAGAGGGAGTAAGGTAAAAAGGAGAATTCCGCTACACAATATTTTTCTCATAAGTCAAGATTAAAAAAATTATGCGGGTAAAATTACGAAAAAAAATCCTGAAAAAACCGTATCTTTGTATTTCGATTCCTTAAAAAATGAGTAAATATTTTTTTCTGACATTAATTTTATTCCTGAATATGAGTTTTTCCAATCTGTCAGCACAGAACAGGAAGATTACTGTGACCGGCCACCGGGGTGCAGCTTCCTATGCCCCTGAAAACACTTTGTCCGGAATAAGCAAAGCGCTGCAGCTCAAACCGGACCGTATTGAGATTGATGTACAGCAGACGCAGGACGGAATCGTGGTTTTAATGCATGACATTACCCTGAGCCGTACCACAAACGGAAAAGGAAAGGTTAAAAATTTTACCTTTGAGGAAGTCAGAAAACTCGACGCTGCCTCAAAATTTACCCCGGAAGGAGCGTTTGTAGGAATCCCATTGCCTTTTGAACCGGTTCCTTCACTCGAAGAGGCAATTCAGCTGATCAATGGTCAGACTCAGTTTATCATTGAAATAAAAAAAGGAAATGAATATTATCCCGGGATTGTAAATAATATTGTCTCCCTGATTCAGAAATACAACGCTCATTCCTGGTGTATCATTCATTCTTTTGAGGATAGTGTACTGAAGGCTGTACATGAAGCAGATGACAGAGTCGTTTTACATAGTGTCACTGCAATGAGAAGAAGCCGGCAACTTCGTCAGATGCCCTATATTTCTGAAGTTTCGGTTTATTACAAATTTGCTACTCAAAAATGGATAGATAAAATTCATAAAATGGGAAAAAAGGTAAATGTATGGACTGTAAATAATGAGGAAGATATTCAAAAAATGATAAATATAGGAGTGGATGGCATTATTTCAAACAATCCGGACAGGGTAATTCAAAGATAATTCCCTGTTTTTATCTGGTCTGATTTACCGGAAAAGAGAACAAAATCCACTTTTTTACGTATAATAAGGGGTTTTTGAAGGCTAAAATTCTTTTTGTTGAGTTACCAAATATCTGTTTTTTTCCAGAGATATTTAAAAAATGTGTTTTACCTTTGTACCATCATTATCAGGAATACGAAAAAAGGACGCCTGATGTAAGTTTAGTAACAGTTTAATATTATATAAATCAATGGAAGTTACCGGAAAATTACACGCAAAGTTTGACACTCAGGATGTAAGTGCGAGCTTTAAAAAACGCGAATTCGTGTTGGAAATTGTTGAAAATCCTCAGTATCCTCAATTTGTGACCTTTCAGTTAGTTCAGGATAAATGCGGGCTGATTGACGCTTTTGCTTTGGGGGGAGAAGTCGTTGTGTCCTTTAATTTAAGAGGACGTGCATGGAACAGCCCTCAGGGCGAAACCAAGTATTTTAATACCCTCGAAGCATGGAGAATCGCTCCGGCAAACGTAGCAGCTGGCTCTAATCAGCCGGTGGTGAATGCGCCAAGTGTTCCCCCTGTAGAAGGAATGGACATTACTCAACTGAATGACAGTGACGACCTGCCGTTCTGATAATCATTTTCAAAACAAGAAACCAAAAGGGAGTGCCGGAAAAAGCATTCCCTTTTTCATTTTCGCAAACTCAATAAAATCAACAATGCAGAATTCCGCTACGATAAAGAAAATTTCCTTTCTTTTTAATGAATAAGTAATAAAAAATGCTGAAATTTGTACCGTTAATTCAATTTTATGAAGAAAGAAAAAATCGCAATTATTGATTTAGGAACGAATACCTTTCATCTTTTACTTGCAGAAATAGATGAAAGAGAGCATTATTTAGTCAGCGGGAAATATAAAGAACCGGTTCAGCTGGGGGAGGGTGGAATCAACTCCGGTAAAATTGCCGGCGAGCCATTCAGGAGAGGGATTAAAGCACTCAAGCTATTCAGAACTATTATCAATACTGCCGGCGCAACCAAAATTTTTGCGTATGCTACCAGTGCTATCAGGAGTGCGGGTAACGGAGCCGATTTTATCAAAGCAGCCAAAGAGGAGGCGGATATTCAGATTAAAACGATTAATGGAAATGAAGAAGCAGCACTCATTTATGAAGGAATAAAAAATGGCGTACAACTCCCTTTTAGCGAAAGTATTTTGCTGATGGATATCGGAGGAGGAAGCGTGGAATTTATTGTTTCGCATGAAGGAAGGGCCGAATTGCTCCGGAGTGTAAATATCGGTGGCGCAAGGTTGCTGGATAAAATCAAGCCTTCCAATCCCATAAAACCCAAAGAAATAGCAGAACTTTATAAATTGTTTGACAAGGAACTTTCGGGTTTAATAAAAGAACTTAAGGAGTTTAATCTCAGAAACCGTTTTAAAAGCCTAAAAAGTTAAAAAAGCGTTCAAAAATTGTAAATTTGAGTTGTCAAACGGATTCACAATAAATGAACGCTATGCAAAGTAAAAGAAAAAGGAAATCATATCCAAGTGATATACAGAAAAATGGTTGGAAACAGTTAAATTCTCTTCTTCCAGTAAGCAAAAGTAATAAAAAAACGGGTGGTCGTCCCCCGGAAGATTTACATGAAATTATCAATGCAATATTTTATGTACAAAAAACAGGTTGTAGTTGGCGTAGTATTCCACATGATTTTCCGAAGTGGGAAACGGTTTACGGATATTTTCGGA
>JAIBAH010000174.1 GCA_019695295.1 Bacteroidia bacterium
CCACTGAATGGGATGTGCCACTAAATGCCGGAATTCTTCCTTTAGCTCGGGATACATCCGGATTAAGGGTAAAAGCGTCCGCATTGTAAATACTTTAATGGCTACCGGCACTTTGGGGTTTTCCAGATATTCAAATCCAAGATTGATTAACTCTCCGTGAAGGGCTTCGGGCAGGGGCTGAAACTGAAGTATCCTCATGGTATTCCGAATCACTGCGTCATGTAACCCCGGCGTTTTAAGATACAAAATCATTGCTGAAATATAAGGCGCAAACAACTCCGGACTCCTTTCAGCGACAGCATTGACAGGCCAGGCCGCCCGCTGAACAACCCGGTATTCGTCATGAAAAAAAAGATTCATGAGTGCATTCAGTTTTTCTGTATCCGTTCCGATAAAGTCCGCAATTCTGAGCATTTGTGTCTTTGAATGCTCCTCAAGCAGCATTTCTCTCAGTATTTTATCTGTAGTTTCCATTAATTTTCTTTTCTGAAACAAAAGTAATGCTTTTTTAAGTAACCGCCCCCTCCGTTCTTTTTAATCTTTGACTGAAAAGGATAAATGGAAAACAATTGTACCTTTTTTGCGTCCGGAAATTAGGAACAGTGGCTTCATGAATATCCTCCGTTCTTTTCAATCTTTGACTGAAAAGGATAAATGGAAAAAAGTGTGTCCCTTTTTTACGACAAGAGCGCAGGGCAAACTACCTCAGCGATGAACATCGCCTTTCGCTGAAATTTAATCCATTACGACCTTAAAATTAGCGGGGATAGAAAAAGAAAAGCTAATCTCAGCCGGATTAACCTCCACTTTGGAATGAGTCATGGATACGGTATTTTTGCCTTCCTTTTCAGAAAACAATTCCATATCCAACTGATGTGCAAAGAGTTGAGTACCTTCCGGTAAGAAGTCAGTATAAGCAATATTTACATTTACTTTGTGGTTATTTTTTTCGGAAAATACATTTTCCATCCGGAAACTCTCCCGCTGAATATTATAAACAAAATGAAAGCTATCTTTTTGGCATTCAGTAACATAATTCATCCTGCCTTCTTCTTTGATTTGCATAGATTCACATATTTCCGGGAGATTTCCTACCATAAGTTGCTGAAGGTGTTTAAAGTTCACGTCCAGTCCCAGAAATTGCTTTACTTTTGAGAAAGGTGCGATATGCGCTATATTTGACTGACGGTCAAGGACTTTTATTGTATCAGGGGTAATCAGCGCACGCATTCCTTCAATGCCGAGGAGGGAGATTTTTATCCAGATCAGGCTGTCTTTTTTCAAATGCGCCCTGTAATTCACTGTCATTCCGTTCAAACCCTGCTTAGGCATTTCGGCGTACATTTTTCCGCTCAGAATCAGATTCTTATATTCAAAAGCCTTTTCATTACAGGATTTACTGAGGCTTTCCCATTTTGAAAGGGTATCCTTGACTGTAACCGGATTTTTAGGATTTTTGGTCGTTCGTTTGAGGGTTTTACAGGATGGAATCCACAATATCATCACAATCAATGATATTACCAAAAGCATTTTTTTCATAAACTCCTGAGTTTGTTGCATTAAATAACGGTTATAAATTTTGATTGGGGACAAAAGTAGTGAAAATCTGTTGTTTTTACGTAATAATCTCATAATTAAACGGAAAAACGGAAAGGAATTAAATATTAAAAAGCGGAAATAATCTATCAACTTTTTTTGATACTATCAGTTTAAGCAATAAACACTTCATTTAAAATTTTTTAAATCATTCAATTATATGAAAAAATCGTTTCTTCTTTTATGTTTTTCGTTCAGTCTTGTCTGTTACGGACAAATTCTACAATCTTTTCAGTTTAGTTTACTCAATGAGCCTTATCAGCCCATGACAGGCAGTACTACTCAGGCAAACCCAAGCAATTTTGCGTGGGACGATGAGTATTATCATATGCCCATTGGATTTGATTTTAACTTCAGGGGGATTATCTACGATAGTATCTGGTTTGACACCTACTCTATTGTAGTATTTGGGGCACATCCTGACTCTGCTTCACCCGAACGTAACTTTTTTGCGGCGAATTACTCTGACTATTCTGACAGAAACATGCAGACAAATGATACGGTTTCCATTTCTCCGGTTTTATACCGTACGGAAGGAACCCCCGGCAACAGAATATTCAGGATTGAGATGAAGAATGCAGGTTTTTACAATGATACAATCCCTTCCATGCCCAATTATATAAATTATCAGATTTGTTTATATGAAGCCGATAATGCCATAGAAGTAAGAATGGGTCCGAATCAGATTCTGGCCTATCTCACCCCTCCATCAGAAGGACTGCATACCGGTGCTTTTACGCTTGAGGATGCGAGCGGTACCTTTCTTTATTCCTATAATATTTCCGGCAACCCGGCCAATCCTTTTATCAATGATTTTCTGGAAGGGCCTGATGCTATGATAGACAGTTTTCCGGATGAAGGCGTGGTTTATCGTTTCGTCCCCAAAATTACAGGCAATGTTCAGGAGGGCGCACTTTCTTCCGTTCAGTTATACCCGAATCCGGTCGGGAACGTACTGACCCTTGCAGTCACTCTCTCAGAAACAAGCAATACCACAGTCAGCGTTATGGATATAACCGGAAAAATCGTTTATGAGGAAAACCACAAACTTATGTCAGGCCTGCAAAACCTCCGCATACCGGTCTCTTCCCTGCCTTCCGGTATTTATACAGTAGCGATGAAAAATGACAAAAATCAGGTATTCCGGAAATTTATAAAAGAATAAACTTTCTTTGAGAGAAAGCTTCTTCGTGAATATCTTGATTTCCTCTGATATAAAATATCGGATTGTACTCCTTCACCATAACGCAGGAATTAAACCCCGCGTTATGGTGAAAAAGTCCACAAAAATTGTCATTCAATCGAATAATCTTGTAATTTTGTGTTTATTTTTTTTCAATAGAATATGGTCAGATATTTATTTTTCGGTTTCATATTGACAATTCTTTGGGGCAATCTGTTTTCTCAGGCTGATTCAAAGCAGATTTTTGAACAAAACACCGCTATGAAACCCGTTCGGGTAAGGGCGAAGGACATGAAGGTATTACAGTCGAGGATGAGTGGTAATTTTAATAGCGGAGAACAGTCCCGCAGGGATACTAATTTTTTGGATATCCGGCTGATTATGAAACCGGTTTGGGCCGAAAGAAAAGACGGATTCTGGCTTTATGTAGAACAGGCTTCCACTAAAAATTTAGAAAAGCCTTACCGTCAGCGGGTATATCATGTATTCCGTCAGGATAAATACACGATAGCAAGTCAGGTCTATGAACTGAAGGACCCCAAGCAATATGCCGGGGAGTGGAAAAAGGAAAAACCCCTTCAGGGTGTAAAACCGGAGGATTTACTTTCCAAAGAGGGCTGTGCGATTTATCTGAAGAAAAACAAAACCGGAAATTTTGCAGGAAGTACACCCGGCAAGGAGTGTCCAAGCTCACTGAAAGGCGCAAAATATGCAACTTCTGAAGTGGTTATTATGGATAAAACCCTCTTATCCTGGGACAGAGGGTTTGACCTGAATGACCAGCAGGTATGGGGCTCTGAAGCAGGTGCTTACGAGTTTCAGAAACAAGCGGAAAACCCGTAAGGCCGGCGTTCTTATTCAGACAGAAACATTAAATTCCCTCAATGCGTCATTTAAGGATGTTTTTTTATCCGTAGAAGGCGTTCTTTTGCCGATAATTAAAGCACAGGGTACATGATAGGTTCCGGCCGGGAAGGTCTTAGGATAAGTACCCGGTATCACCACACTTCTTTCCGGAATATATCCTTTAAATTCTACCGGTTCGTTTCCGGTAACGTCTATAATACGGGTAGAGGCAGTCAATACGACATTGGCTCCCAGTACGGCTTCCTTTCCTACCCGAATTCCTTCTACTACTATTGCTCTGCTGCCAATGAAAGCGTCATCTTCAATAATGACTGGACTTGCCTGAACGGGTTCAAGTACTCCCCCGATTCCTACTCCTCCGCTGAGATGAACATTTTTGCCAATCTGTGCACATGACCCTACTGTAGCCCAGGTATCCACCATTGTACCACTATCCACATACGCCCCGATATTGATAAAGGACGGCATGCAGATTACTCCTTTTGCTACATAGGCTCCGTAACGAAGTACAGATCCGGGTACTGTACGAATCCCCAGTTCCTGCATTCCGACTTTGAGGGGGATTTTGTCATAATATTGTTCCGGTCCCATTTGCATGATTTTCATGGGCATTACCGGAAAATAAAGGATTACCGCCTTTTTTACCCATTCATTTACTTTCCACCCCTCAGCTGCAGGCTCGGCTACTCTTATTTCCCCTTTATCCAGAGATTCTATCACTTTTTTGATGGTCATCTGACCGTCGTGATGCTGTAGTAGCTCTCTGTTATTCCATAAATTTTCGATTTCTGATGCTAAATGATGCATGTTTTTAATATTTGTTGGTTAAATATAACGGATGCAAAATTAAGGAATATTGGGATAATTCATGGATTCTTTTAAAATTATTGAGATAATTTATGGGTTGGATTCTGTAATGCCGGGGCTAAGTGGAATTGGCCTGATTTTACTGATTTTTATTTATGCGTAAAATCCGGCGTATCCGTGAATCTTCCGAAGCCGGGTTGCTGTTGCCTGACGCTGAATTTTACTTATTGCTTTCATTAAATATTCAGGGTTTTATCAAAGGCTTCATTTGTATCCCTTATCTTGTGGGAAGAACAAAACAAAAGCCCTCTTCCTCACGTACAATTACCTGTAAAACCCACTATGCCAGATTTCGCATGGAAACCGTTACGAGGGTCTGCGACCACTCGTAAGGTTGAGGCGGGGGCTTTCCGGGAGGGAAATCACCGGTTTGTATTTGCAGGTGAAAAACACCTGCAAGGGCGAAGGGCGTAAAACCCACTATGCCAGATTTCGCCTGGAAACCGTTACGAGGGTCTGCGACCACTCGTAAGGTTGGGGCGGGGGCTTTCCGGGAGGGAAAATCACCGGTTTGTATTTGCAGGTGAAAAACACCTGCAAGGGCGAAGGAAAGACCATGTTTCAGCTTCGCTCAACAACCACCTTGGGAATGTGCGGTTTTTGTTTACTGATACCGGTGGGAATCACACGTCGGTGTGGGAGGATGGGAGTCACACGTCGGTGGCCTCTACAGGTGTTTGTTCGGCTATTGTTGAAAAAAGGTGTCATGGAGATAAAAAATACTGAGATTTGAGCTTGAACTTCAAAAATCAATATAATATCTCCATGACGTTAGCAAAGAGGTTAATGCACAAATTACTTTATTCTTTTAGAAGTCTTATCGAAAGTTCGTTTAGTTTACCTCTAAGTACTTTTACATTATTGTCTGTGTAGGGTTGATAGCCTGGGTGGGCTACTGCTAATGTATAAGTACCCGCCTTCATGCTTGGAATTTCGGCGAGTCCCTGATGATTTGCTGATGCTGAATATATGTTACCTGTTTTATTGTTGGTGAGTATGGGGGTAACGCCAATTGCATCTACGCCGTCTTCGAGTTCTATGAATAGGCCAATACGAGTATAATGATGGCCATAATCAATGATTTCACGGGCATTGAGATAATCGCTGTAAAACTGGGGGTGGGTACTTGAAAAGCTATGCATCAACCGGTCTATGTTTTTTAGGATAACTCTTAACTCTTCGATGTTGTTTTTTATGTCATTGGTTGCGGTTTTGACCTCTACCAATACATTTCTGGGTGCGGAAATGACGTTTCTAAAAGCGTCGATTTTTTGCTGAAAAGTAGTTAGGTTGCCTGCTGTGATTCCAAAGTTGGTTAAAGAACTTAAGAGGGCAACGGCTTGGTCATGAATCCATTGAACTTTATTATGTATTTCCGTGTCTCTTTTAAAGAAAAAATACCGTGGGGTGATTGATACATTTCCTGCAAATCCCATATTATTTTCCTGAACTGCGTAAACGTATAAAATGCCTGCGACCGTTACGGCTTCTTTCACTACTGCTTCTCGTTCAATTTTTTTCTGTTTAGTGTGACCTTTCACGCTTTGTTGCTGTCGGATAAAGTTATTTCCTAATTCTACCCGCTTTGCTTTGAATTTTACGAACTCGTCGTTGAGTACTGGTATTGTGGCTACTAAAACGCTATTAGCAGTCAATAGTTTTTGAACTTCATCCGTCATCGAATTGAAGTTCTCTTGTTTGATGTTCATAATAAATTGGAATAAAAAATAATAAAAAATAATAAAAAAATGATTCAAAAGCCAAGTTGTTGGCTTCAATGGATTTCTGACTATTGTGGCATCTGAAAAACCTCAATGGTAAACCCTGGAACGATAACGCACTCCTTTAATCGGTTTAAGGTTAGGCTACAAAATAAAGTAGTAATTTTTACTTGTGTTTTGCCTCCAAATTTTGTTGTTTTTTTTCGCTACAATGCGCTGCATTGTGTCTCAAATATGTCTTATTTGGGAGCATAACTTCTGTGCGAAATTCTGAGTACTTTAGGTGTTTGTCTTTCCTAAAGACCGATAATGTCCTGTATTATGTACAGGATGGTTTATTTTAGTTTAAATGTTCGAGTTTAATGGTAGCTCCGCTTCAAATTAAATCCAACTTATGTTTGTGATAGATATTGAATCGGAGTGTGTGTGGTATTTTGCTAATGTATC
Organism: Bacteroidia bacterium; assembly: GCA_019695295.1. Taxonomy (GTDB): domain Bacteria; phylum Bacteroidota; class Bacteroidia; order J057; family J057; genus JAAFHL01. Next base: position 6,682 of record JAIBAH010000174.1, read on the forward strand.
TAATAAAAATGGCTACTAAGCATATCTTTAAAATTATGAGTGATATATTATTCTTAACGCTGGCTTTTCTATTAAAGTTGCATTTAACTTTGAAAAATTATATCCAAAAAAAAATCCCTATTTTATGTAGATTTCGAATCTTTGGGGTTTTGGGGTAAGGGGTGGTGTTTTTTGGGTTCTATAATCCTGTCGGCCCTTCAGGCTTTTGGGGTTTCGTTGATGACTTGGTTATGTTCCAAAGTGGAGTTCTTTTATTTTTGCTTTTCTACCGACATTTTGTCCCTACGGGATAGATGAACAGGATTAGGTTTCTACTTTTGTACACGATTCACGGCTCTCTACATTTTGTCAATGGCTCTCTACATTTTGTCAATGGCTCTCTACATTTCGTTAATGCCTCGCTACATTTCGTTAACGGCTCGCTACATTTTGTCAATGGCTCTCTACATTTTGTCAATGGCTCTCTACATTTCGTTAATGCCTCGCTACATTTCGTTAATGGCTCTCTACATTTCGTTAATGGCTCTCTACATTTTGTCAATGGCTCTCTAC
>JAIBAH010000002.1 GCA_019695295.1 Bacteroidia bacterium
GTGCTGATTCTGGAAGCCATGAAAATGGAAAATATTATCAAGGCCCCTTCTGACGTTACCATCGATAAAGTTCATGTATCAGTAAAGGCCTCTGTAGAAAAAGGGGCTGTGCTGGTAAGTTTTAAAAAATAAATGATACTCTTTTTTAAGAGGTTTTATACAGCCGGGGCTTCCGGCTTTTTTTGGGGTGTCTTTTCGGCCCATATTGGAGAAGAATGTAATAATTGAATCCAGGGTTTGCAGAGCATAAAGACTTATTGACAACGACAGAATTAACGCTTATTCGACTCAAATATCTCCCTTCAACTGTATTTGCCGATACTTCTGAAGACCTCAGTACCTAATCCTTTGTTTTTTGAATGATTTCTCATGATTTAAAAACATTGGTTAATTCAACAAAGTTATTTATTTTTGCCGGGAGGTTCTGAATAGGTGTGCGTTTATTCAGAAAATCATTCCTGTCACCGAAAAATGGTTCAATACATGAAAACGATTTTTTACTTATTGTGTTTTATATTTAATGTATCAATCCTGTTCGCTCAGGATTTTGAGATAGTGGAAGACACGAGCAAATTATATGTTTTTGTTGGAGAAAAGATATCGGTTTCCAAAACAGCTTATTCTGGTTTTGATGAATGTTATATAGCTAAATACAAGGTGTTGAAAAATATTTACGGTGACTACTCCGGTGACACCATTGAGTTTAAGGTGTATGACCATTACGGAGTTCCTGCTTTCTCCCAATATAAAAATGTTATGTTGTTCGTTTCCAGACATAAAGGGCAGTTATATCACGAAAAATATCAATATTTTGATGTCTATAAGACGATAAATGGTCGTTGGGCGAGTTACGGAGATCCTTATAAAAATGATGCATATCACAGGAAAAAGTTAACTCCTGTTCTGATAACGTTTGCGGATGATATTGATGCAAAACCCACTTTGGGAGCTTATGCAGAAGACCTGTTTATTGTAAAAAAAGAAGGCGTTTTAAAAGCCAGAGGCTTTTTCTATCAAAAAAAGTAATCCTCAATGTTGAAACCCAATCATATGAAAAGCAATGAAAGCATGAAAATATTCATGGCAAGTTATTTAATTTTAGTTTTTTTGTTTTTTCAAATCTCTTCCTGTACGGGACAGGTGAAAGAAAAACCGGCTGATGGGAAAACGGCGAACAGTCAAAATAATCTATCCCTTTTTCAAAATCAAAGTACAATATTTCCCCAAATCCACACCAATTTAAATGGAATGGTCAGTGAATTCGTCCGGTCTATGTATCAGGATGCAAAAGGGAATTTCTGGTTCGGGACAAATGGAAACGGGATTATCCGTTATGATGGAAAAATACTTGAAACGATAACTACCCAAGGAAAACGTTCATGCAATGCAGTCAGGGAAATTGTTGAAGATAAAGCAGGAAATATATGGTTTGGGACTGACTCCGGATTAATAAAATACGATGGTCAGAAATTTACAACCTTCTCAGAAAAAGAAGGCCTGCAAAATAATGAAATCTGGGCATTGGCGATTGACCGAAACGGACTAATTTGGGTGGGTTCAACCGGAGGGGTTAGTCATTTTGATGGAAAAAAGTTCACTCCTTTTTTATTGCCGGAATCAACGGTCGAAAATCCTCAGTATATGTTGTCCAGTGATTTGGTGTTGAAATTTATGGAGGACAAAAATGGAGTTATGTGGATGGTCACCGATGGAAATGGGATTTTCCAGTACAATAAAGGGGAGTTTACGCATTTAACCCAAAAAAATGGGCTTACTGATAATAATGCTGCGGATATTTTTGAAGATAAGCAGGGAAATATTTGGATTGGGACTTTTAATGGAGGGGTGAGTAAATCGGATGGAAAAACGTACACCCATTATACCAAAGAGGGAATTATTAAAGGGGCAGAGGCCTATAATTTCTGTGAAGACAGTAAGGGAAATATTTGGTTTTCGGCAGAAGGACATGGGGTTTACCGCTACGATGGCGCAAGTTTCACTCAATTCACAACAGAGAATGGATTAACCAATAATGTAGTGCAAAGTATTCTTGAGGATCATAAGGGGCAGATTTGGTTTGGAACCTGGCAGGGGATATGCATCTATGATGGACAGAAAATCACGAATGCAAAAGACAAAGAGCCCTGGACGAACTAATTTTTTTGTTGCAGGTATATAATTTACCGGATTCCTTTGCAGGGAAGAAATTTCTACCACCGTTTGATTATTTCGGTCTCTGAAATAATATAAAAAATCAGCATTTTGTTGTGAATAATTTGGAGGTTTGGAGGTTTGTTTTTAGGTTTGCGGTTCAATTGTTTTTGTTCGGTACCTGGGCATGAAAAAGGTGTGGATTGCTAACGGGTTACAGTATGTAATCTCTTTTGAGTAACTTGCAATAAATACAGGCGGAAGTATCAGTAACTGGTTCTTAGTCAATGCAAAAAATGCTTCAACCGGGAATACAAAGCAATAAAAAATAATTTACGGGAGAATCAATATAACTTACATTCGCTAAACCTTTAAGACATTAACCGTTTTTATGGAAAATTCACCAGCCGCATATGTGGTATTTTTTTTGGCTTATGGGGCTTCAATGCTTGCTTTTAGTTTCAGGTCTATTTATTTGCTCAGGATTTTTACCATTATTGCCTCCAGCCTGTATGCTATATACTATTTCGTATTTCCTGTCTCACCTATGTGGATTGATATTATTTCGGAGTCTGTACTGGTACTTCTGAATGTGGGGATGTTGTTGTATTTAACCTACTCACAAAGTCAGGTGAGTTTTACTACAGAGGAAAAAGAACTCTATGATGGTATATTTTATCGTTTGTCTCCTTTTGAGTTTTTTAAACTTATGAAGCTGGCCAAATGGAGTTCTTTCAACTCTCAGGAAAAACTGATAGAAAAAAATAAGAAAGTAAAAGGTATTTATTTGATATACAGTGGAGAAGCACACGTTATTAAAACAGAAGACAAAACAATTATCCTTAAGGATGGCGCATTCATCGGTGAATTAAGTTTCAATTCCGGTAATCTGGCAAGTGCAGATATTTATGTTCAACCTTTGACAAGGCTCATACACTGGGATCAGAGAGATTTAATGGATTTCCTCAACCGCAATCCTTCCACCAAGGAACAATTTAACGCCATTATCACAGACGATTTAGCGAAGAAACTGGTAATTAGCTGATGAGTGAAAGTACGGCAGGAGGAAAAGACAGAGTAGATTGTGAAATTGTTTTCCGGCTTGTAGTTTTCGATACTCAATTAAATAAGATTTATGGGAATTTAATACAGAAATTGACAACATTTCAACAGAAATTTGGGTGCTGGAGTTAACCGGCTATCCATGAACATGGTAAAAAAAGGCATGGATGCTGATTAGAGTTTAGTGTACAAATTCCGGCTACTTAAATAAAAAACAATATTCCTTCCCAAATTCAATCAAAATACTTTTATCTGCTATCAGTAAAATTTGTATATTTGTTGTGTACTATAAAAAACTCATCAAATGAAAAATGGATTTATTTTTACAATTTATCTTTTTCTTATTCCGATAAATTTAAAGAGTCAGATTACTGTATTCCGTTACCCCAGCCCGGTTTTATACAAATATTGTAATAATCCTGTTCTTTTTACTGAGGTTTGTGACAGGCAAATCGAGGTAGATTATGTGTTTGAAGGGGGCAAAATAGAGATTTCGGATAACAACAGGTTGCATATTCGCCTTTTTCCCATGGATGATTCTTGTTTTTTGACAATTTTTGAACCCAAGAAAGGGTTTAATCAATTCATTATGAGGATGAAATGTAAGGTACTCGAACCGCCTGCGCCGTATATTGAGGTCAAACCCAAAAATAAAAGTACTGCTTTTATGCAAGACACGTTGAATTTGAAAGTAGCCGATACTTTAATGATTAAGGTTATTCCTGACCCCCAATTTGCGTTCAATCTTCCCAATGAAATTCAATACAGGCCTGAAAAAATTATAATCGAGTTGCTTCCCAATTCTATCAACAAACAAGGGAACCCCCCAAAAACTGAACAGATAAACATCCTGAACAAATGGGAAAACAATCAGGTAGAATGGGTAATTCCCTTGAGTTATTTGAATACAAGCTTTATATTGTATGTCAATGATTTGCACCGCACCGATTCACAGTCGAATAGCAAACCTGTATCCAGTACCTTTTATTTTGAGAATAGCAGAAAAATAGTTGTGCATATAAAATGAGGAAATACCTTTTAGCCCTTCTTTTGGGTTTTAGTATATTGGCAATGTATGGTCAAACCCCTTTTTTTCTGCAAAAAGGGACAGAAAATCATGTATTATATAGAATGTTTTCCAATGATATTTGGTTATATACGTCTAATATTTGCGAAGATTTACCTTTTGAAGTAAAGGTTTCTGACGCTACTTTCTGGCAAAATCCGGTAGAGAAAAGACACCTTCAAATTATCCCCCGTGGTCCCAAAGTGAAAATAGAAATGCATTATTATAATACAACCGGAAAAGAAATTTACCTGGAAAAAACACTTATGGTAATTGACCCTCCCGGGGAATATTATCAATTTGCAGTAGATGGGAAATGGATAAATCGCCATGATATTCCCATTGATAAAAACAGTAAAATTACCTTTAGGATTGTGCAAGACCCTGAGTTTAAAACACTAATGGGGTTGCAGGCGGATTACCGTGTGGATAGTATCTGGATTACAGTTTTACCTCCCGATAACCATCCGCCTGTACATATTAAAGGCATAGGTTTTGATATACATCAGCCGCAAGGCATTCTTTCTATTCCCTTGCCTCTAAAGTGTTTTGCTTATGGTTCCGGTACTAAAATTTTTGCAGAAGTTGGGAATGTTTATCGGAGGAATGAAAAAGGGGAGTGGGTGGATTTTTTTGTTAGAGCAAGCATGTATGACAGAACAGGCATTTTTGTGGTAAAATAATTACTTTAGTCATTTTCTGTTCATTCAGGGTATTGAGTACCGAAAGCCAAAAACTATTTTATGATATATTGTTTTTTCTTCTGCATTTCTGACGAATTAAAAAAATAATTGTTTAATTCTTCAAAGATATTTAATTTTGCCGGATGTTTCAGATGAGGGAGGTGTCGTGCAGCATTTTGCCTTCAGCATTCGTCTATGCATTGGGGAATTATTAAAGGGTGTAATTTCGGGAAAAGTATTAAAATTATAATTATTTTTTACATATTTAACAAATTTTAAACATTATGAGAAAAGGGTTATTTACATTAATCGTGTTGTTTGCTGCATTCAGCGCCATCGGTCAGTCCAAGTTTCAGTTTGGCCTTCGTCTTAGTCCTGTAATCAGCTGGGCAAATACTAAAGACTCAACCAATGTTCCTTATGAATTACCTGAATCCATTAAATCAGGTTCAAGCATGGGGCTATCTTATGGTTTAGCCGTTAATTATTATTTTGCTGATAATTTTGGGATTTATACCGGCCTGAACTGGGTTACAAAAGGTTACAACCTGAGTGGCCCGCTTTATGCTCCGCTTACTACAGAAACCTATAAGCAAAAAAGAAGATTGTCCGCGCTGGAAATTCCCCTCGCTTTACGTTTGCGTTCAAAGCCGATTGGTCCTGAAAGTTTAGGGATGAGAGTAAGAGGGTTAGTAGGGGTTTCCGGAGATATCAATGTAAGCGGAAGAGTTACTGATTCGCCCGCTTCTCCTCAGGGGGTTAAGTACTCTACCAAATGGTATCAGCCTGCCGGTGTTTCTACCTTGTTTGGGCTTGGTGTAGAGTGGAATATCGAAAAAGTAGGTACTTTTGATCTGGGTGTAAGCTATCATAAAGGATTGCTAAACCAAAGATTAATGAAAGCTGCTGATGGTAGTGGAAATATCGTGAATCCTTCCAAATTCAAACAAAGGTTTGACTATATCAGTCTGGACGTAGCCTATTTGTTCTAAACAACCGGATTCATTAAGATAAATTAACCGGGGAGGAGTCTGATGGATTCCTTCCCGGTTTTTTTGTTTTATATTTTCTGAACAGGCCCGGAAATGCCTAATATATTAATATTTACGAACTTGTTATAAAAAAGAATCGAAAAACTCAAACCTTTGTAATTTTACTTCCGTATATAAATAAAAAATTATTACAGAAAATATCTGAATATACTTAAATTTAATCCAAAATATAATTAAAACAAAAAATTAATAATTATAATTTGATAATATCAAAAAAAGCTATTACTTTTGAAACAAATTTGTACCTTAATTAATCAGTTAACTTCTAAGATATTTTTGACATGAACAGTTCCATTTTATCCTTTGTTTTGGTTTCTGGTATTTTTCTTACCGGACTCAATATTTTGCCATCCAGGTTACAGGAAAAAGCTCCGGTTGTAGCCAATATGGAAGACCCGGGCCTTGCAGATAAACTTGAGAGTGCTGTTGAAAATCGTTTGCTTGCTCCCTTAAGGAAAAAAGACCATAATCGTCCGAGAATGTTTAGTCGTTGTCCCAGTGGTTACGATATGAATTTTGCGGAAACAGACTATACAGACGGTCAACTTGAAATCAAACCTTCGCAGGACGGATTGTATTACGGAAAAATTCTGTACTATAATTCCTGTGACGGAAATGAAATCTGTGAATACAGAGTAAACGGAGAAACGTTAGTAGTGGAAGCAAGACATTCACTGGCAGATGAGTTTATTCCGGCACGTCAATGGCTGGAAACATACAATAACGATAAAGGCGGTGCGCTGTAATTTCTGAACGCCCCTACTATATTTTCATTGAAAGATAATTCCTGCTACCTCAGGGATTGTCTTTTTTTTTTACGCTTAGCGTTTTTAGAATACCATTTTTAGTCCTGTAAGGTTTCAAAAACCTTACAGGACTTTCTTCTTAATACTTCCTTTTGTGTCAGGTTTTTTATGGTCAGTTACTGAAAGCATTTCACAAAAATAAACTTCCCACCTCTGCAAGAGACCCTCCAACCCAAACTCATCGCCTTTGCGACTCTGAGAGAGCTTCCATTAGCGACTTCCTCCCTCTGCCAGAGATTAATTCCCTCTTTCAAAAAAGATAAATCCTCCCTTTTCATTTTTTTTCCGAAACAGAGAAAGCTGTGATTCATATTCCGGAGTGAGTAAAATATTTTTAGTAGCCAGATAAACGGGTTTGTCAGGGTCTCCGTTAACCAGCCAGTCTTCCCGGTACGCATTTGGGTTAGTGTGAGGCTTGACTTTTCCATAAAATAAATGCAGGTAACTTTTATATCTTCCGGTGACAAGATAGACATCCTTTCCGGCCTGCGCCTCAAAAAAATCCTGGGCTGAACCCTGAGTATATCGGGCAATACCCGGAAGCATTATTTTATACTGAGCATTTACAAAAAACAAGGTAAGTGCCACCTGAAGGTATAAAAAACTAATGAATCTCCTTTGAACGAGATGACCCGCATTAATAATCAGCCCAATCAGAAAAAGGGTACCGGCCAGCCACTCAAATCCGGACCATTGTACATCCATTGTCAGGTTCCCTCTTGCTACAGGGTCTTTAATATAAGGAATGATTAAATCAAGATGGTTGATAATCAGATTAATACAGGATGGCGCAACTCCCCAAAGCAAAATGCCGGTAATATAGATGAAAAAAGAATCCCATTTGATTTTTTCCTGATTACGAATGAGGTTTTCTATATATAATGCACTGATAAAAGCCGCAGGGAAATACAGCATCGAACTATAATGCACAATTTTGGTTTTGGATATCGAAAAAATAATCATCACTACCCAGAACCAGACGAACATGATTTTCTTCAGATACTGGTCTTCACGCTGATTGTATTGGGTCATCATCCCCCTGTAAACAAAAACCGACATAGGAAAACAACCCAGCGTAAAAACAAGAAAATGATAGTAAAACGGCTGTTCGTGTCCGGCAACCGGTTGCGTTAGCAATTCCCACTGATATCGGATAAAATTTTCCAGAAAAGTGCTACCGTGAGCCATTGTTTCCGCTCCATACCATAAAGAAACAGTAATCAGCATGGAAAGAAGCATTTTTCCGATAAACCCCCATGCAAAACGGTGTTTATTTACCCAAACCGAGAAAATAAAGTAAGACAGACCCGTAATCAGAATTGCAGCAGGGCCTTTGGTCATTACTGCCAATCCCAGCCAGATTCCAGTAATCCAGGGCGAAAATCCTTCCGTTTGGTTGTTTCTTTCAAAGGTTTCGAAGTGATAAATCCGGTATATAGCCAAAAAAATCAAAAAATTAAAAGAAGGGTCAATAATTCCGGATTTAAAATAAATGACAGGCAGGAGGGAGCAAAGATACAGGCAGGCCAGAATTCTCCCAAACAAACGCCCTTTAAGCTGAGTTCCGGTAAGATACAAGGTGAGAATCGTCAGGATACCGGTAAGCGCATTCGGAAACCGTGCCCCAAACTCATTGATTCCAAATATTTTCATAGATAAACACTGAAGCCAGATAAATAAAGGAGGCTTCTCAAAAAAAGGCTGGTAATTAATCTGAACCTGAAGGTAATTGTCGCTTTCTATCATCTCTCTTGCACATTCTGCAAAATTGATTTCGTCCCAGTCTAACAGAGGTGCTGCGCTTAAAAATAACGGAAAGCCTGTTACGGTAAGAATCAAAAAGAAAAAAAAGTCTCCGGTTATCAGACCAAAGGGGTTTTTTACAGGAACAGGCGGTTGTTTGTCAATCATGAACAAATTGTTTTGTAAATTTGCCCGCAAAATTACATATTTCCGGCTAAATTGTTTAAACAGAAAATTAATAAATCCAAAAGTGAAATTTACTTTTTTAGGTACAGGCACATCTCAGGGAGTCCCGGTAATTGCATGCCCTTGTCATGTCTGTAATTCAAATGATTACAGAGATAAAAGACTGCGCACTTCCGGTATGCTTACGGACGGTGAAACCACGGTTGTTTTTGATACAGGGCCTGATTTCAGGCAGCAGATGCTGAGAGAAAAAGTAAAGGTACTGGACGGCGTTATCTTTACGCACCCTCACAAGGATCATACCGCAGGACTGGATGATGTAAGGGCGTTTAATTTTCTCCTCGAAAGGGAGATGGATGTTTATGTCAATGATATTACGCTGGAAAGCCTCAAAAGAGAGTTTGCCTATATTTTTGAGGAAAATAAATACCCGGGAGTACCCAATATCAATGTTTCTGAGATAAAGTCATTTCAGAAATTTTCTGTCGGAAAGATTCAGCTGTTGCCGGTAGAAGTAATGCACCATAAAATGATTGTACTGGGTTTCAGGGTGAAAAATTTTGCTTACATTACAGACGCTAATTTTATCCCTCTTGATACGATGAATCATCTGATGAGACTGGATGTGCTTGTAATCAATGCTCTCAGAATACAAAAACACATTTCCCACTTTAATCTGGAAGAAGCCCTTGGAGTAATCAGGGAGCTGAATCCCCGTAAAGCTTATCTTACACACATCAGCCATCTTATGGGTACTCAGGAAGAAGTAAGCCGCCTGCTGCCTTCCAATGTAGAGATAGCCTATGACGGACTTACGATAGAATGCTGACCGGTCCGGCTTATTGCATATACTTCTGACCGGGAAAATCCAGAATATTCAGATAGGGAATTCCGGCCTTATACCGGTTATTGATAACTTCTATCAGATTATTGGTAAGCATTGCATTGCCTCTTGGAGAAAACGAGTATCCATCGAGTGTGTAAAACCCTCCAAAGACATATTCATCCGTAAAGTGAACGCCATCTTCTACCAGTTCATGAGTTTTTAGATTGTAAAGCATTTTGTTTAAATCAAAAACCGGTAGCTGATATTCTTTCCCCAACTCAAATATTATCTGATTATAGGCATGAGTCATGGCTGTAAGGTTTTCTACTTCCGCACTGTCCACTGTAATATATTCCGGTATGGGGGTATTGATGGAAGCCCCGATTTGGGGATAGTTTTTTAAATATTTTATAATGTAATACAAACTTACATAATCATACGGTCCGGCTTGTTTTTTCTCTCCTTTATCCGTAATGATATAATAGGGAACAGGTTCGCAGGTCTCCGGATTTTTAAAATAGGATTTTGAAGCCAGAAGGTAGGGGGTTAAGGTAAGGTCAGGAATGGTAATCAGCACGCCTTTCCTGGTATGCAGAGAAATCGTATTAAGCAACTTTCTGTATTTTTGCTCAAATTCTGCCGGACTGATTAACTCTTTATTCAGGGTAGAATATTTCCATACATCATCAAACCCGAGCTCAAGGGTGAAGAAAGAAGGCTTCATGCCATCTACTAATTGAAGATAGGAAATAGCCGTATCCGAAAAACGATTCAGATAGGCACATTCGATTTGTCTTTTTTCAATATCTGCCACTCCGATACAGGGCGCACCCAGATTGTGGTATTCGAAACCATTTACTTTGGGTAAAGAAAGCCCGTTAGAGGAAACACTTTCCAGAAGATTGATAGAACTATTCCCCATACAATCCCAGTTTGTAGTGGAATCAGGGGGAGAAATAGTCCAGTAATTATCGTAGCCTTTGGGAATATAAGCCTGATTAAAGCTCATCGGGTTTACTTTTTGCATTTGCTGAGCAAGTAAATAAGGGAATGCGTATCTTTGGCCTTCTTCAGATACACCATAATCCGACAACCCGATTGTATAATCAGAACCCAGCGCAATGTAATGACTTCCATCCACTTCCCCCATAGAAAAAGGAGGAGTGTCTATAGCAGGAGGCCTGCAACCCCAAACGAATGCCAGTACCGGAAAAATATATATGTATAATTTCTTCATCTTCATTTTATGCAATATCGTAATTTCTTGCTGAAAAGTTGTTTCTTATGCACGATTTTTCTTTTTACCTGCTTTTATACGATATTTTTTTCAATGTATTATGATTTTCTGTAAATTTGCTGAACAATCTCTTTAAAACAACAAATTTCTTTTTGTAATCCTTCCCTAAAACTAAAAAAAAGAGAAAACGGTTTACAAATTTAGGTTTGTGTAACTAAAGTTACATATTAACGTTTAAACATTGAGTAATTTTGCATTCAATTCAGAATAAAATAAAGATGAAAGTAGAACAAATTTATACCGGTTGCCTTGCGCAGGGAGCTTATTATATCAGCAGTGAAGGCGAGGCTTTAATCATTGACCCTTTGCGTGAAATCGCTCCTTATCTTACAATGGCCGAAAAAGAAGGTGTCAGAATCAAGTATATTTTAGAAACGCATTTTCATGCAGATTTTGTCTCCGGGCATATTGACCTGGCGAAAGCTACGGGCGCAAAAATTATTTACGGACCTACGGCAAAACCTCAGTTTGAGGCTTATATTGCCAAAGACGGGGAGGAGTTTAAACTGGGTTCTCTTACAATCAGGGTGATTCATACTCCCGGACATACAATGGAAAGTACCTGTTATTTATTATTGGATGAAATGGGTAAACCTCACTCTATTTATACAGGAGACACGCTTTTTATTGGCGATGTAGGAAGGCCTGACCTGGCTCAGAAAGTTTCCGCTGACCTTACACAGGAAAAACAGGCGGGTTTTCTGTATGATTCCCTCAGAAACAAAATCATGACTTTGCCGGATGAGGTGATTGTGTATCCGGGTCACGGTGCCGGTAGTGCCTGTGGTAAAAATATGAGTAAAGAAACCGTTAGTACTATTGGAGCACAAAAACAGTTGAATTATGCGCTTCGTCAGGATATGAGTAAGGAAGAATTTATCCATGAATTACTCGACGGACTTGCTCCGCCTCCTGCTTATTTTCCCGCCAATGTAATGATGAATATTCAGGGATATAAAAATATCAGTGAAGTAATCCATCAGGGAACAAAAGCCCTCAATCCGGATACCTTTGAACTGGTCGCAAATGAAACCGAAGCACTGATTCTGGATACGAGAGATGCTCAGCGTTTTGCCGCCGGATTTATCCCCAATTCCATTAATATTGGAATAGACGGCGGCTTTGCTCCCTGGGTTGGGAGTCTGATTCCGGATATTAATCAGCCTCTTTTGATTGTTGCTGAGTCTGGAAGAGAAGAAGAAGTGGTGACCCGTCTTGCAAGAGTCGGATATGATAATACCCTGGGATTTCTCAGTGGCGGATTTGAAGCATGGAAACAGGCCGGAAAAGAAACCGATACTGTAGTTTCCATTTCAGCCGATACTCTGGCAGGAATTATGGGCGAAAATCCCGGAATCAAAATTCTGGATATCAGAAAACCCGGAGAATATGTGAGTGAGCATATTGATAAAGTAAGCAATCTCCCGCTGGATTATCTCAATGAAAATATGTCCCGCCTGAATAAAGACGAAACCTATTATGTACATTGTGCCGGAGGTTACCGCTCGATGATTTTCTGTTCGATTCTGAAAGCAAGAGGATATGAAAATGTGATTGATATACAGGGCGGATTCAAAGCCATCAATCAGTCCGGGAAGTTTCACATTACAGATTATGTGTGCCCGACTACGTTGAAATAGTTTTTTTAAATATATCTTTAACCAATAATTTTTTTGATTATGAAAACAAACATGGGAAATATGGACAGAATGATTCGTATAATCATTGCCATCGTCATCGGAATCTTGTTTTTTATGAAGGTGATTTCAGGAACCTTAGGAATCGTATTACTGGTACTTGCAGTGGTGTTTTTACTAACAAGTCTTGTGAGTTTTTGTCCTCTTTACACGCTTTTTGGGATAAATACCTGTAAGAAACCATAAGGTATAAAATTAAAAATAAGCCGGGAACTGATTTGTTTCCGGCTTATTTTTTACAGATATATTCTCTTTACAAATCAATCGTTTCCTTCAGCACGGTTTCAATACTTTTGGTATTTGTATAAAAAGACAGGATTCTGGTCATTACTTTTTCGAGCAAAGTATCCGGACAGGAAGCCCCGCTTGTAAGAATGACATCAACAGGATTTTTTTCAGGAATAAAATCAGATGTAGTGGATTCTGTTTTGGTATTGTAATGAAAATGAAGGATTTCGTGTGAAGAAAGAATATCTTCTTCGGAACGGATAAAATAAGTTGGCAGTTTTTCCTCACACATTTCCACGAGGTGAGAAGTATTGGAACTATTTCTCCCACCGATTACAATCGCCAGATCGGCGGGGGCCTCAAGCAGAAACTGAGTAGAAGTCTGATTGTTTTTGGTTGCGTAGCATAAAGTATCCCTTGTATTTCCGAAATGTGATTCAATGGCCTCATTTCCATATTTTTCTGTCAGGATACTTTTGATAAATTGCGCAATTTCCAGGGTTTCTCCGGCCAGCATTGTCGTTTGATTTACTACTGCGATTTTTTCAAGGTCTTGCTCAGGATTAAAACCCGGAGTGCATTTTTCCCGGAAATAAATCTCAAAATCAGAATAAGGTCGTTTATTGAGGATAATTTCCCCCAGAATCTCCGCTTCTTTCTTGTCTCTGATTACCAAAGTAGGAGCGTATTGCGCACTATAGGAAAAAGTAGCCTGGGTTTCTTCGTGGTTAAATTTTCCATGAACAATAATTGAATAACCTTTTTTGCCCAATTCTTCGGAGCGAAACCAGACATGCTCCACAAAACGACACATTGCATCCCATTTTTTTATATCTACCCCTTTTTCCTTCAGTAATTGTTTGTCATGTACTGTAGCCCCAAAAGCCGGCACCACAACAATATCTTCTGTCCCGACATCTTCCCAGGGAATCAGCTGTTTGCCGGAGGCTGTTTTTATAAACCGGAGGCCTCTTCTGAATAAATCCTCATTGACAAAGTCGTTGTGAATCAATTCACTAATCATCAGAACCCGTTTTCCTTCATTTTGAGCGAGTGCTTCGTAAGCCATTTCAATTGCATTTTCTACTCCTTTGCAAAATCCGAAATGACGGGCTATCCGGAACCTGACCGGCCCGAAATCCAGCATCAGCGGAGTATAATCCCTGTCTGCCTGACGTGCATTTTTAATGAGGCCGATGATTGCGCTTCTGTATAAAGGAGCGTACTGACCCAGATTATAGGATTTTTTTAAAGGCCGGGAAATAAATTCTTTCATGATGAAAACTTGAAATTAAGCAACGAAAAACAGTTCAGATAACTTTTGAAGAAATCTTAGCCTATAAACGTTTTCCTTTCTATAATGTTTGTGTAAAAAACCTTCTATGATTCTTCTTCCTCATCCGTAATCTGTTGAAGTGCTGTCTGAAGCAATTCATCTAACTGGTCCTGAGTAATATTGCAAATCGTAGCAAACTTCAGGCATACTTCATACTCGTCAGTAAGGACAATTCCGTCCGAAGCCGCAATGGTAAGCATGTCTCCCAGGTCAGCGAGGTTGTCCTCTTCATTTTTATGTGCAATTAATTCAAGTTTCTCAGAGTTGATGATTGGCTTGAGTACATCTGGAGTTAAACCCATTTCTACCCCGATTTCAATCAAAATTTCTTTTTCTTCGTCCTGAATATTTCCGTCTGCCCCTGCAACCATCAGCAGGTTTTGAAATGAAATCAGTTTGTCATCCATTTGGTTCATGTTTTAATTAATTATTGATAAAATTATAATGTATATTTTTTTGCAAAGGTACGAAAACCTTATTCGATTTTTGAATGTTTCCGTTGATTTTTTTTGAGTCGTCTCCTTTCCGGATATTTTTCAGGTAAATGTTTTTTCGGATTTATTCATCCTCGATTTATTTCCAGCCAGATAATGCAGCGAAAAAATAGTCAGAAATATCAGCAAAGCCGGAAAAAGGGTAAGCCACCACGCCTGAGGATAATTTCTGGCCTGAGCGAGCATTGCACCCCATGATGTATGATTTTCGGGATTAGTTCCGATACCCAGAAAAGACAAAGAGGCCTCAAACAGGATAATATCTGAAATAGTATAGAGTGAAATGGAATATAATAAAGGCGCAATATTGGGGAATGTATGCCGGAGTAAAATTCTCAAAGGAGTAAGCCCCAGATTGTAGGCCGCTTCTGTATAAGGCAACCGGAGGATAACCGAAAGCTCCGAGCGGATAATGCGGGCAAATCCGGTATAGGCTGCAAGTCCGATAGTTACTACGGTAGCTGAAACGGTTTTGGGTAAAATTGCCGTCAGGGTAATTACCATCAAAATAACCGGAATTGAGGTTTGGGCATCCAGGATAAACTGAAGGATTCTTTCTAATGGAAAAGGGATTTTTTTACGAAAAAACGGAATGAAATTCAGAATTTTCCCCACATTATAAAACAGAAACAAGATAAAAACAGCAAGGATTACACTCGCTGTCCATGAGAGAATATAACCCAAAGTTCCTGAAAAGAAAATGAATTCAGGAATTCCCCATTTCCGGATATAAAAGCCATAAAAAACTGCCGGTATCAATCCTGCAAGAATGAAAATCAATTCGCCGGTGCTAAAAGTGAGTTTATCATTTCCAAAATAGGCTGCACTTCCGCCTACCGTCATCCCAAGGGTGAGAATCAGGAGTAAAGTACCGGTTGCAATCCCAAAAGAATAGGCTGCTCCATGAATCAAGCCGGAAAATACATCGTAGTCATTATCATCAGTTCCGAGATAATGCCTTTTGCTGAAAGCAAGATTTTTTTTATATCCGTTGGATGCGGTATAAAATTGCGGCCCGAAAGGAGATTGTAACCGGGTTGTACTTCCACCGGTTTTGGGGGAGTAGCCAGCAAGGGTCAGGACATTTGCGGTACTTTCCAGAGAATGCCAGTTTACTTCCGAAAGAGACAGTAATTTCAGGGATTTTCCGGTTCTTAAATCCGGGAAGGAGTCTTTGAGAGCGGGTTGAAAAAGCGGATAATAGGTTTTGTTCCGGAAAGTGCTTTTTAAGGGTAAATCATTTGCCCAGAAATCAGGAAGCAATCCGAAAATTCCCCATATGCATAAGTGAATCCATGCAAAAATCTTTAGAAAATTGTATTTTTGCAGCGGTTTATTCATAAAAAAGATAGGAGAACGTATATTTTCTTTCTTTTCCGTCAAAGCCGGGTTTTTCCTGTATTTCTTTCAGTACTTTATTGGGCGCATAACTAAAGCGCAAATTAGAGCCCCCTGATTTTAGTCCGATCCATAAATTATTGCTGTCATAAAAATATTCAGTATTCAGATTCATGCCGGCTGTATTTTCGTTTTTTCCCTTCAGGATATTCTGACTGTTGTAATTATAGCTTACGGTTTTTTCGGCCATATTTTCAGCCTCATTTTCCCAGACAATGTATTTTGTTGGCTTCTGTGGTGAATTTTCGTAAAAGCAGTCGCAGGTTTCTGCCGTTTTTCCGTTTACGATTTTTTTGATACGCAATTGTTTGGGAGAACCCTGAAGTCCATCATAAAAATAATAAATGGTTTCGTATAAATGGAAATCATTTTTAGGACCGTAGTTGAATTTTTTTTGCTGGTAAAGCGTCCCGTTTGAATTGTAGCGGTATGTAAGCTGATATGCTTCGTTGTTTTTTTTATTTCTGTAATATTCCCGGAAAAGCATTCCTTCCTCTTCCGTATAATAGTAGGAATGTTTCAGTATTGTATCACCCTCAGCAATCATGAAGAAAAGCGTCAGGCGTCCTTCAGTATCAAACAGCCATTTTTCACTGAAGCCCGGCTCAGATTGGATGGTTGCAGATATTTCCCGGATTGCCCTTTCCTCAATAAATGCCGGATTGAAGTGGAGGAGCTCATCGCTTTGGTGTTTAAAACCACAGTCACTCACTGGTTTTGCCAGCAACATCTGTGAGTTTCCAGAAGAAGGAATTACAATTAATCCGAAAAGAAAAAAATAAATAAAACTTCTGCTCCGTATTTTCATGAAAAAATTTCAGGTTTTTTTATTTTAGTTCAAAAGTAACACATTTCCGGGATATGAACAACAGTACACCAATAAAATTATGTTCGTTGTGTTTTTTCAGGAACGGATTTGACACGAATAAAAACGCCAGCGGTAATTATCCGAAAACCTCAGCAACGTTTCGGTTCGTAATTTCGCAGACCTGTTTTAATCCTGTGGACTGAATTTCCGCCAGCTGTTGAGCAATCAGGGGAATGTAACTGCTTTCATTTCGTTTCCCCCTGTGAGGTGTCGGAGGTAAAAAAGGGCTGTCGGTTTCCAGCACGAAGTGTTTTAAATCAATCTGACTGATAATTTCCGGTAAACTGGATTTTTTGTAGGTAATAATTCCCCCGATTCCCATCTTAAAACCCGGAATAGAGGCTATTCTTTGGGCTTGTTCCAGATTGCCGTCAAAGCAGTGGAAAATCCCCCTTAATTCTTTGGTGCTTTCTATTTCAATCATTTCGATAGCCTCATCCAAAGTTTCTCTGCAATGCAGGATAATGGGCAGATTGTATTTTTTGGCCCACTCAATCTGGATGAGTAAAGCTTCTTTTTGTATCGCCAGTCTGGTTTTGTCCCAGTACATATCCAGCCCGGTTTCCCCGATTCCAAAGAAAGTTTTTTCCCCGTGCAGATTTCCTGCAATCAGCATTGCTTCCATTTCTTCCAGTATGTTTCTGAAATCTTCCTTCACCGAACAGGGATGAAGTCCTATCATAGGAAAGAAAAAATCATTATGAAGGTGACGCAATTCCAGCATGGAAGGAATCGTCTCCATATCAATATTGGGAAGGTAGATAGCGTCTAATACTTTCAGGGCTCTTTCCACTACCGCTGTTTTGTCGGAGTCGAATTGCGATAAATATAAATGTGAGTGAGTGTCTGTGAATTTTAGCATATTGTTTGGCTTATTTTTTTCGCAGTTAACCAGAAAGTACATCAAAAAGTTAAATCCTGCGGATTCGGTCAAGGAGAAACATATCAGCGAGTACAAGCGCAGTCATCGCCTCTACAATCGGGACAGCACGCGGTACAACACAAGGGTCATGCCGGCCTTTTGGCATCAGGACTACTTCTTCCCCTTCTGTATTGACCGTAGTCTGAGGTTGAAGAATCGTGGCAGTAGGCTTAAAGGCAACCCGGAAACAAATCGGTTCCCCATTGGAAATGCCTCCCTGAATGCCTCCGGAAAAATTGCTTCTTGTATGGATTTCTTTATTGAAGTCTGAGTAAAAAAGGTCGTTGTGCTGACTGCCCTTCATTTTTGTTCCCTCAAAACCGCTTCCGTATTCGAAACCTTTTACGGCATTGATACTTAACATTGCTGCACCAAGCAGGGCATGCAGTTTGCCAAAAACCGGCTCTCCCAGCCCTGCCGGAACCCCTGTAGCCTGACAACGGATGATTCCGCCCGTAGAATCACCGGACTTACGGACTTCATCTATATACTCAAATGCCTTTGCGGAAAAATCAATATCCGGACACTGAACCGCCCGGCAGAAATCGGTCGTTAGGGAAAAATCGGTAGGCGTATCCAGATATTCAAGCGGACCAACTCCGGAAACCCATGCGTTGATGGTTAGTTCCGGGCATAATTTCCGAAGCAATAATCTGGCTACTGCACCTGCTGCTACTCTGCTGATAGTCTCCCTCGCAGAGGAACGGCCTCCGCCTTTTTCGTCACGGATATGGTATTTTTTAAAATAGGTATAATCTGCATGGGATGGCCTGAACGCTTTCTGGATTTCGCTGTAATCCAGAGGACGGGCATCTTTATTTCTGACCCAAAGTGTAAGCGGTGCACCGGTAGTAATGAAATCCACCGCTCCGGATAAAATTTCCACTTTATCAGATTCTTTTCTCTGGCTGCTGATTCTGTTTTGCCCGGGCTTTCTTCGGTCGAGTTCCGACTGAATAAACTCCATATCCAATATAATTCCTGAAGGACATCCATCTATTATAACCCCAATTCCTTTTCCGTGCGACTCTCCGAAAGAAGTGATTCTGAAAATACTTCCCAATGTATTCATGTAACTTTATTGTCTTATAATTTTCAAAATTACAAAAAAAAATGTAAAATACAGGAATTTTATAAACTGTTTCAATTCGGATTTCGTTCTATGGGAAAAAATATATTAAAAGCCCAATCCAATGAGAAAAAAAAATATTTTCAATTTGTTGTTTTTCACAGTATTATTAAGTGCAGGGTTTGTTTCAGGATGTGAGAAAACGCCTGCCGTAGAGGAGAAGCCTGAGCTCCCTCCCAAAATTGCCCAGATTGTAACTACAAAATGTGCTGTTTCCGGATGTCATAATGCATTTCATGAAAGCCTGAATACCAGTGATTGGAATAGTATTATGAAAGGCTCAACCCGTTACGGCGCCGTTGTAGTACCTTACAATCCGGAATGGTCTCACTTCTTTCAGCATGTAAACCGTTATTCGGATTTGGGGTTTGTATTAAGTGCTGATGACCGGATGCCTCCTGTGCCTTTCGATAGCCTAAGCAGAGAAGAGGTTACAGAGATAAAAAACTGGATTAATGACGGAGCCAAAAATGAATTTGGAAAATATTACTGGGAAAGTCAGGAAGTCAGGAGTAATAATAAAGCATTTATTTTGTGTTCCGGCAGCGACCTGATTGCTGTAGTGGATATCCCCTCCAATAAAATTATGCGTTATATCAGTGTAGGGGTAAATCCTGCTTCGGTAGAGTCTCCTCACTATATTGTCTTATCTCCGGATAAAAAATATTTTTATGTTACTCTTATTCAGGGAACTGCAATAGAAAAATACAGAACGGATAATTATCAGTTTGAGGGTAGGGTAGTGGTGGCCAATAATCCTTCCCTGATGGCGGTAAATCAAAGCGGAAACCGGATGCTGGTTACTCACTGGAATGATGATGTCACTTCTCCCAAAGTTTCATTGATTAATACAGAAAGTATGAGTGTGATGGACGTAATTATCGATGAACTTCCTTTTTCACACGGCCTTTCGGTTACTTCGGATTTTCTTACGGCCTACGTAAGCCCAAATGAAGGAAATTTCTTTGCTAAATATCGTTTGAAGGGAGATTTGAGCGGATTTCTGGATGCTGAAAAATTTCCGCTTGAGCCTACAGACCCTGTTCCTTCCGGAACCAACAAATATTACCCTTATCAGGTACTGCTTTCTCCTGATCAGAGTAAATTGTTTATTACCTGCAGAAATACCAATGAGTTGCGGATATTCAATACTTCCAGTTATGACCTTACCGCAAAAATTCAATTAGACAGCCTGCCGAGACTAATGGTTTATGATAATGCGTCTGACCGTTTGTTTGTAGCCTGCGTGAAATCCAAAAATGTGGCAGCTCAGGGAAGCCTCAGGGGAAGCGTAGCCGTTGTGGATGGTATAAGCAATACACTGATAAAATATATTTATAATGTTGGACATCGCCCTCATGGAGTAGGGATTGACCCGGTACATAACCGCCTTTACGTTACTTCTGAAAATACTGGTGCCGTTGATGTACCTCATCATCCGATTCCGGGAGCGAATTATCCGCCAGGCAAATTTAGTATAGTGAACTTGAATACACTGGAGCCGGTTTTGTCCCTTCAAACTGAAGTGGCAGAGTTTCCGACATCGCTTGTGATATCTCAATAGTCAGAGGCGGAAAAACAATTAATATAAAAACGCAGGTTTTGTAAAGAAAATCTTTTTTACATGGCCCGCGTTTTTCTCTTATTTTATTCTCAGTCAGGGGGTAATCTGAATTTTAGTACTTAAAGTCTCTCCGTTATTCATCCTTAACCGTAGGGTGTAAATCCCTTCAGTGGAAAAAGCAGGTTTAATCTCTATTTTGTCTTTCATGATTTCTGCTTCAAATCCTACGGATTCTCCGTTGAGGGTTAAGATTTCAACTTCGTTTACACTAAAGGCCGGAGGATAAAATACAGTGAATTGCGTTGTTGCAGGGTTGGGTGTAACCCAAATGAGGTGTGGTGAGGAGAGCAAAAGAGCCTTTCCCAGGTCAAGAAAAAAGGAATTACCATTTTCTTCATATATTTTCATTTTATAATAATTCATTCCTCCCATAGGATAGTGATGTATATATTCATAAGTACGCTTACTGCTGCTAATGCCGGAGGTTAACTGTACTCCGATAGAGTCCCATTTTGTCATGTCCATAGAGTGATACAAAACAAATTGCGTTAAGTTTCTTTCTTTCAGGGTGCTCCACTGTATTTTCACCATTCTGTCTTCTAACTGTACTTTTCTTTCGCCTGCAATCATCGGTAATCCGCCATTTCCAAGGAATTCCTTTCTTGCAATAACCATTGCAAGGTCATCATCAAAACTGACCGGTTTTCCCCATGCGTCCGGCTGATTCGTGGTGATATTACTTCCCAGAGGATGCTGAATTGACATAAAAAGAAAACGAAAATCAGGAGAAAAAGTGATTCCGGTAGGCTCTGCGCCTGAGGGGGTACGCCCAAAAATTCTCACTTTGGGGTTTTCCTGTGTATGACCGCTATCCACTACCCATATGTAATTCAGGCTTCCGTCCTGTAATACCCAAAGATTCCCTTTTTCGTCAAAAGCGAGATTGTCATTCCCTGTTCCCCAGGGAATTTCCATACTGTCTGTTTCAGTATGAATCATATAAGACCGATTGCCTGCAAAAGTCTGAAATTCCGTTACTTCAGTTCCGGTAAGAGGGTCAGAGTCCTGGAAGCTATAAACACTGTTTTCATTTTTTACGGCCAAATAAATTTTTCCGTCAACCGGGCTAATCTCTACATCTTCGATACCGCTGAAAACAGTAGCGCCTGCATTTTGAGAATACAAAAGCGTATTATTACATTCCTCCGGGGTTGAGTTTGGAATCAGCACCCATTCTCCTGAGTCCGTTTTTGAACCTTTATACACATATAATTTTCCTGCGCTCAGGTTTTCTTCGGTGTCTGCCACAAATTTATAAAGATATCCTACAGCCATATCGGCTCCCTGATAGACAGTTCTCCGGTTCGGGTGAATCACAATGTTTTCGTGAGCCATATTACCCAAAGCCCAGAGCTTGTCTCCTCCCGGAAGTCCGCCGGGAAAATCCAGCACTTTACAGGTCGCCGGGTCAAATTCCGTAGCCCACCCGTAGTCAAAATATCCATCCCCGTTCAAATCCTCCTGAATAGCTTCTTCACAAACCACTACCGTATTCCAGGGAGTAACCGTACCGGAACAATGTCTTGAGCCACCTCCTACCACAGAAAAGTCCACTGCCTGAGAACGAAGTACGTCCCAGCCTTTCCGGATAGAATCCCATTCTGCAGAAAGTACGGAAGCCCCTGCAACAGGCAACTCCGAACTGATAGAAATATATCCTTTTCTGCTGCTGCCATCAATTGGAACATATCCGGTAAAGTCAAAATTGTCGGGAAAATATCCTCCTTCTGTCAGGGAATCTCTGTGTTTTGCCAGAATTTGAAAAGCGTGAGTGTAGGGAATCTCAAAGGTGGGAGCCGGATAGCCAAATCCCAGGGAGGAAAAATCGCTTACAGATTGTCCGTAAACAATACATTGAATCATCATTAATATGAAAACCGGTACTATTTTTTTGATTGCCATAAGTTCTTTCGGAATTATTCCATACATAACGTACTTTTATATTTGATGGTTTATTCGAAGGGCCTTTTAATATAAAGCCTGAACATTTACTGTACACTGAAAATCAATGTTAACGCCAGTTTTAGGTAAAACAAATTAAATTGTTGTGGATAATTGAGAAAAAAATGAATTTTATTGCAAAAATATTTGCTAAATTCATTAATAGTGAATTACTTTGTTTGGATATTATAAATTTTGTAATTAAAGACTTTGGAATATATTTAAAATCGTATTAATTTATCAATCACTAATTTGTCATTTATGATCAGTTTATTCAAAAAACAAATTTTATTTGCGGCAATTACAGGGGTTACTGCCTGTGGGGTTTTTGCTCAGTATGAGGCAGCGGTATTTGATTATCAGAATGGTACCTTCAATAACGGACAGGTGCTAAAAGCTGAAACGAACCTGATGATTTCAGGAGCTATACAACCGGATATAAACAGGGTTGAGGTTTCTGTTTATCATCCTGAAGGAAATCAGAAAAAAGCACTTTATACCAATCAGTGGAAAAGGAGTTTTGATAATAATTCCAGCCTTTTTCAGATTCCGTTCAATTATTATCTCGGAGGCAATGAACAATATGATTTTGTTATCCGCTATTTCAAAACAGTAACTCCTGAAGAAAAAGAAGCATTAAGAACAGCTTTATATAACGCTATTGATAATTTTGTGGAACAGTCATTTTACGTAAAAAGAAAAAAGAACTATTCCAATAATCCCGAAAAAGCCGTTGTTGCAGAATTAAACGCTATTACGGCTGATATGCTGGAAATGTACAGAGGAAATTATGAGAAAGTGTTTTTTCAGTATTCCAGCCTAATCACTGATTATATTGAACTTATGACAGATAAACGATTAACTTCAGAAGAGTCAGAAAGTATTGTAATCTACAAAAAGGACGAGTTGGGAAAAATCGCAGCATACCTGGATATCTATGAAAAAAGGCAGATTAAACTCAAAAAAATGTTGCATCAGGAAATTGATGCTGTGCTTACTCCTGAGCTTCTTGTATGTACAGACACAAGGGTAGCCAAAGAATACAAAACAGAAAAGGTTAGAGGAGAGCTGCCTGTAAATCTGGGATACGGAACAATATTACTGGATAATAACTACATCCGCCCTGATTTTGGGCTAACCCCTTTTATAGGAGTTTCCATGCCACTGTCAAATGCGGCTTTTGGGAGTGGATTTTTGAGTAATTCTTCTTTATCAGCAGGAATATTAACCAATACATTCAAAGACAGAAATGAAAATATCGTAAAAGGACCTCTGTTTAACCGTCCGTTATATGTTTCCTATGGATACAGGGCATTGAAGTTTATCAGAATCAATGCAGGAACCGCAGTGGTTCAGGTGGCTCAGTCAAATGCAAATGCAAGCGGGTTGAATACTTTTAGCTTCAGGCCTTTTGTTGGGGTGAGTGCTGAAATCAATTTATCAATGAGGCTTGGAAGTAAAAAATAAATAGTAATTATAACTTTTTTGCAAACTTTTAGTTATAGAAGGGACTTTGGTTATTACATTAAAATGAAAAAATTAAAAACAATTATTATGTTCTATTTCAAATCAACTTTATTTTTATTAGTTAGTTTGTTTACCACAACATTTGCTTTCGGGCAGTATGAGTCTGTTATCTTTGACTATCAAAATGCTTATTTCAACAATGGTCAACCTGTGCAGGCAGAATCCAATCTTATGTTCACAGGACCCATCAGTAAAAAAATTGAAAGGGTAGAAGTTTCGGTATTTAAGGCTAAAGGGAATACTAAAAAGCCGATTTATTCCAATGCATGGAAACGCAGTTACGGAAACAGTCAGGAGTTATTTAACCTGCCTTTTAATTACAAACTGAAAGGAGACGCGAGTTATGATTTCGCCGTGGATTATTTCAGAGAGCTTAGCAAAGAAGAGAAAGCAGAGTTAAAGCAATCGGTTTATGAAGCAGTGGATAATTATCTTTCTCAGAGTTTCAGTATTAATGGCAGAAAGGTTACTATGCTCAACTCTGTGGATGCTGTAATGAGTGATATTAACAGTATTGTAAGAGAATCTTTTTATTATTACAGAAACGAAAGCGAAGTGGTTTTCCCGGGCTTTTCAGATATCGTAAAAAAAGGATTGAAATCGCTGGTTGGCAGAAAACTAAGTAATCAGGAAGCGGCAAATCTGGGAGATAATACGGATCATTCCGGAAGAGTTGCTTTAAGAGCGTCTTTGTTCGATAAAAGAATGGACGAACTTAAAAATGTAGCACACAATGAAATTGATCAGGTAATTAATACCCGTTTACTGATTCGTTCTGACAACAGAATGGTACTGGATTATCCTACCGAACACACCCGTAACGATATCGCAATCAATGTCGGATACGGAGCTACTTATTTTAACGGAGACCTTAAGAATCTTGACTATGGAAGAGGAACTTACCTCGGGTTGTCTTTTCCGTTGGGAAACAGTGCTTTAGGTGGACGTTTCTGGAGTAATTCTTCTATCTCGGCGGGTGCCTTCCTCAATAATTTTAAAGATAAAAATGACAATACAGTTACCGGACCAATCTTCGGAAGACCTTACTATGTTGCCTATGGTTACAGAATGTTCAGATTCCTCCGACTCAATGCCGGTGCTACTTTCCTTCAGACTGATGCTTCCAATAACGGAGTAGGTAATATTAATACCAATACCCTGCAAATCAGACCTTTTATAGGACTTAGTGCAGAGTTGAGATTCTGGTTAGGATTAGGAGATTCAAAAAGATAAAATTTGAATATTCTTATCGATACTTTGATATTCACTGTATTATGAAAGCATAATTTTGATGAGATTGATTTCTTTAAAATTGAATAAACAATAAAAAAAGAGTAAAATGAAATTTAAATATATCATTATCCTGCTATCCGGATTATTCATAATGAGTCAGGATGGGATGGGTCAGGGTTCAAAAATCCGTAATAATTACGGTTGGTCCTTAGGTGTTCAGGCAGGAGCTACCGCTGCTTATTCTGATGTAAGTTACAAGTTCCTCCCTCCCAACTGGAGAGACCTCAGCAATATGAATCAGTCTTTCGACTCAAGAGCAGCAGAAGTTGTACTGAGTAAAAGATTAAATAATGCGCTGGGATTGTCGCTTTCCGGAATGTATGGAAATGTTACGGGCAATGACCGTACTTACTGGTTAGGGAAAAACGTTCTGGAAAATCCTTCTTTTGCAAGGTCATTAAATTTCAGAACGGAATTTTATATGATGGATGTGTCATTGGTGTACAATATGGCAAATGGATTTCTGATTCGGAATAATGCAAAGTTTGCCCCTTATATCGGAATTGGCGCAGGTGCTACCAGTTTCTTCGTTTTTGGGGATTTATATACCAAAGAAGGCTCCCGTTATTTTTACTGGAGTGATAATACTGTCCGTAATCTGGCAGAGAATGACCCTAATGCTGCTTTGGCAACGGAGATTTCTCAGGACAAACAGTATGAAACCCGTCTTACTAACTATAAAGTAGAAGGAAATAACTATTCTACGATTGCTTTACAGATTCCTGTTACTTTGGGAGTGAAAACCCGGATTGCAGACAGATGGGACTTATCTCTTTCTGCTTCTGCCAGATATTTATTTACAGATTATTTTGACGATATCAGCGGGAAATATCCTGTATCCGGCAATCCTTCTGCTCAGGAATCCTACTTCCTTAACCCTAATCCTAACTGGAAACCGGGAGAATACAGAGGTGACCCTAAAATGAATGACGTCGTTGGGTTTGTGGGTATCGGAATCCATCACCGCTTTGGTTTACAGTTGCGTAAATTCAAAGGTCCCCGCTTTTATTCTCAGGAGGTAGTAAGAACTCCTCCAAAACCTGTTACCCCTCAGGCTCCTGTTGTTCCTGTAAATGAAACAAAAGAGGTAACGATTAATGTAAATAATCAGGAATCGGTGGTGCTTATGGAAAAACAAATGGAAGAACTGAACGCAATCCGTTCCGAAAATGCCGAAACCAGTAAAGCAATCGAGGCGTTAACTTCAGAACTTTCTGAACTCAAAAAAGAAAATGCAAAAATGGAGGCAAATAGCTCGCAGCCTGTGAATGATAACCCTGAAATTGCTGCCCGGGCCAAAATACTGGAAATGAGAATGGATTCGATCCGTGATAAGGAAATCGCTTTTCAGGACAGAAAAATTTCTGACCTTGATGCAAGAATTGCAAAAATGGAGATTTCCATGATTTCAGGTGCCAGAGTAGATACAGTGGGATTGTCTGACCTTAAAAAAGAAAAAACCAAAGCAACCAATACGAAAGACAAACTCCGCCGCCAGAAAAGAGCGGAAAATGCAGAAATGAAAAAAATGCAATCCGAAATGGACGCACTGAATGCAAAAATCGAAAGCATTTCTAATCAGCCAAAGGTAGTAGAAAAAGACCCTGAGGTAGTACTGCTCAGAATGGAAATTGAAAGAATGAAAGCGGAGCTGGAAAAAGTAAGAAATAGTCAGCAACCGGTTCAGATTTACAATACTCAGCCTGCAATTCAGCAACCCGCAGCACCTCAGGCTCCTGTGATTATTCAGGCTCCTGCTCCACAGGTAATCAACAGTCAGAATAATGAAGGACTAAACCGTACACTCATGGAAATCAATAAAAACCTTGAGGTAATGTCTTCGAGAATTGCTACGCTGGAAAATAAAAATACCCCAGCGCCGGTTGTAAATACGCCCCCTCCGGTTATTGTAAATCAACCTGCGCCCATTGTAAATACGCCTGCTCCTGTCATTAACAATCCTGCTGCAATTAATGTAGGGTTTAATAAGGCAAGCGTATTTTTCTCCAACGGGTCGTCTGTGATTCCCGCCAAATACTTTGACGTACTTGACGCAGTAGTTGCAGAGTCTCAAAAAGACAGCCGGGTTTTTCTCAGTATTCTGGGATATGCAAGCAAGTCTGGTTCAGCAGCGTTAAATAATCGTCTCTCCAAAGAACGTTCAGAAGCAGTCAGAAACTATTTGATTCGTAAAGGAGTAATGCCTGACAGAGTCAGTATTGAGTCTTTCGGCTCCTCTTACTCTACTTCACCCGGCGAACTGGACAGAAGAGTAGATATCATGCTTTTATCAAGATAAAATAAAGACAGGTTAAAAGGAAAAGGTTTTCCTGAAATCATACAGTTGCAGTATCTGAACGGGTACTGCAACTATTTTTATAGGTAAAATGCGGATATTTTTCCGGATAATGCGCTTTAAATTTAAGAATATTTACGAAAAAATACAATAAAATTTTTGCACAATAAAAAATTAATCGTAATTTTGCGCCACTTCTGTCTATGGCAGGAAGAAAGGAGATTTTATTAATGGCAAAAAACATCGACGAAAATTTATTAAACAACGAAGAAAATCCCGAAAATTGGGAGAAGGTGCGCCGCGAAGAAGAAAATCGCGTAGAACATGAAGCTGATAATAGCCTCGACATTATCAGTGCAATCAAACAAAAAGAAAATGATGATGTGGATTTTGACTGGGATGAAGCGGAAAGCGGATATTCCAAAAAAGACCGTCAGGCATTGCAGGACATGTACAATAGTACTTTGAAAAACTTTAAAGCCAACGAAATCCTTATGGGGGTTGTAGTGGCAAAAAATGACAGAGAAGTATTATTGAACATTGGTTACAAATCTGAAGGAAGTGTACCTGCTTCCGAATTCAGGGATACTCCTAACCTTAAACCCGGTGATAAAATCGAGGTACTTCTCGAATCTACCGAAGATAAGGATGGTCAGTTATTGCTTTCCCGTAAGCGTGCCAAAAGTGTACGTACCTGGGAAATCATCAATAACGCTCTCGAAGGAGAAGTTGTTCTTGAAGGTCAGATTCTCCGCCGTACAAAAGGTGGTTTTGTTGTGGATATTCAGGGTGTGGAAGCTTTCTTACCCGGTTCACAAATTGATGTTAAACCTGTTCGTGATTTTGATCAGTATGTTGGTCGCACTATGGAATTCAAAGTTGTGAAAATCAATCCTACCTATGAAAACGTAGTAGTATCTCACAAAATCCTGATTGAAGAAAAAATCGAAGAACAACGCTATGAAATCCTGAAAAACCTTGAAAAAGGACAGGTGCTCGAAGGTACTGTGAAAAATATGACTCCTTTCGGTGTATTCATTGACCTTGGCGGTGTTGATGGTTTATTACACATCACCGATATTTCATGGGGTAGAGTAAATCATCCGCAGGAAGTATTGAAATTAGATGATAAATTAAATGTAGTAGTGCTTGACTTTGATGAAGAGAAGAAACGTATCAGCCTTGGTATGAAACAATTGACTTCTCATCCCTGGGATACACTTACTGAAGATATAGTGGAAGGCTCTAAAGTAATGGGTAAAGTAGTTACCGTTACGGAATACGGAGTATTCATTGAAATTAAACCCGGTGTAGAAGGCCTCGTTCATACAAGTGAAATGTCATGGTCACAGCATCCCAAAAATCCTTCTGAAATGTTTAAGGCCGGTCAGGAACTGGAAGCCGTTGTATTAAACATTGATAAGGACGAAAGAAAAATGTCACTTGGTTTAAAACAACTGAACCCTGATCCTTGGACTGTAAACTCTATTTCTGAAAAATATGCTGTAGGTACTAAACACAATGGTATCGTTCGCAATATGACAAACTACGGTTTGTTCGTAGAACTCGAAGACGGTGTAGATGGATTAGTGCATATTTCCGACTTGTCCTGGACTAAAAAATTCGCGCATCCTTCCGAATATATCAAACTCGAAGATACAATTGAAGTAATTGTACTTTCTCTTGATGTGGAAAACCGCAAAATGAGCTTAGGACACAGACAATTAACTGAAGATGTTTGGGAAACTTTCGCTACCATCTTTACAGTGGGTTCTATTCAGAAAGGTAATATCAAACGTATTGAGCCTAAAGGCGCTATCGTTGAACTGGAATATGGAGTAGAAGGTTTCTGCCCTACCAAGTCTCTTCGTGTTGCTGAAGGTCAGCCTGAATTGGTGGTAGATTCTTCTGCTGATTTTGAAGTAGTAGAATTCAGCAAAGAAGCGAAGCGTATTCTCCTTTCTCACACTTCCGTATGGCAAAGTGAAGAAGATACTGAAAAACGCGCCAAAAAGGTGAAGAAGAAAGAAAAGGAAGATGAAAGCCCGGTTGTTTCTGAAGGTACGTTAGAAGATAACGAAGCCCTCAATCAGCTGAAAGAAAAAATGGAAAAAGAATAATTTTTTTCTTCCTGAAAATAATAATCCCCCGTTATCCTCAGGATAAACGGGGGATTTATGTTAGAATAAGGTCTTCTGCTTTTATGTCCGTTTGGGCACCCGCTTAAGTCTGAGATATTATTAAAAAAATAATGAATGTTTATATGAAACACTACTTATGTTTCCTCCTTATACTTACCGGAATACATGCTTCTTTGGCTCAGTCACTGACTCAGAAAGAGATATGGAGGGCTTTGATTGCAAATAATCATGATATTGGCAAAGACCTCGCAATGGCTGAGCATTTGCTGGATCTTGTGGACATCAGTACTGCGGATTCTGTTTTCAGAAAAAAAACACAGAGGCATCGTTTTCCAATGAGTATTATTCTGGAACATGGATGGAACCTCTACTGGAAATCTGTCAATCAGAAAAGAGTGAAATTTGTGGGTACGAATGCCCGCTATCCCAGCAACTGGGACGGAAAGCTCAGAGAATGGGATGTGAATTTTTTTCTGATGCCTCATCTGGATAAGTATGTTGAACTGGAGTTACTGGCTTATAAGGAAGGCCGAAAAGAAGGCGGTAAACTCGGAAGGGATACGACGAAAGGGACGATTTACAAACCGGGATTTGAGGGGCCTGAGGCTATCAGGCACAGCGAAGAAACGGGATATTTTACCCTTCATACGGAATGTACGCCCTGGTTAAAAGGAAGAAAGGAACTCTTTGAGTTGTTTTACCCCTGTGAACCTAAAAGCACGATGGAAAATCACCCGAATATGGGTACAACGTTTTTGCCAATGGGTTTTTACGGGCCTTTGGTTCTGGATTGCAATCATAATTGTAAGCCGGAGATTCATCCTTATGAATGGGTTTGGTGGATGGATTTATATGGAAAAAACAGCGGGGAGAAAAATCAGAAAACCTGGTTTCTGGGGCTTTTCAGGGATGATAGCTGGCGGTTCAGGGATTGGTCAACAAAACCCCGTTCAGGTGCTGTTTCCATACCTTTTGCTTTTCCCGAAAATGCAGACTCTATGTTGATAGAAGTGGAACACCTTTTGGTTGATAAATGGATTCCTTTTCGCAGGAATAAAAATATCATTCCTGAGGGATTATCCGACTTCAAACAAAAAGAAAATGTATTTACTTTTCATCATAACGAACTCAAACGCAATATTTTTATCCACTCCGATAAGAGCATTCAGGAGAATGCCATTGGATACAGGGTTTTGATGAATCCTGTTGAAAATGGAATTGTTTCCGGAAAAATCAATCTCTTTCTATCCGTAAAAACACTATATTGCACCAAAATAAAAATCCGGTTTACCGAATGAGTAAGGAGTAAAAGAAACTTTCCTGAAATGTTTCCGTTTTTTACTGAAATGATTTGATTATTATTACAATTTTCTTTTTATGGCTTGGAATAAAATATTCTGGATAGGGGCAGGAGTAATTATTGGATTGATTGCTTTGGTTTTTTTACTTTTGCATACAATGAACTTCGGGACTTCGGCCAAAGAAGTGCAGAAAATGTTTGCAGGGAAAAAATATCAACCTGAGGAAAAAGTGTATCAGTCAGAATACGGAGATATTTCGATTATATCGGTCGGGGAGGATACGACAAAACCCCTGCTGGTTTTTGCTCATGGCTCACCCGGAGGTTGGGATGCTTATGCCCGGTATTTGTCGGACTGTGACCTTCAGGAGCATTTCAGGATGATATCCTTTGACAGATGGGGGTATGGAAAAAACTTCAGAGGCAAACCTGAGGTCTCCATTTACAAGCAAGCAGCGATTCTTCACCCTGTAATCCTACAAAACAGATACAGTGAGAAAGTATATATGATGGGCCATTCTTATGGAGGTCCGGTGATTGCACGGTACGCAATGGATTATCCGGATGAGGTGAACGGATTGTTTTTTGTTGCTCCTTCGATTGACCCCGCTCAGGAAAAAGTAAAGTGGTATCAGAATGCTTCTGCTTCTATTTTTGTCAGATGGATGTTGCCTGCTGAGATAGATGTATGTAACAGAGAGATATTGCCCATGAAAACCGAACTGACCGGGATGTTGCCGTTGTGGAACAACATTAAAGCTTCTGTCTGGCACTTTCACGGTACCAAAGATGTCCTGGTTCCATTTGAGAATGCAGATTTTGCGCAAAAAATGCTGAAGCACGTTGATTTTCAAAGAATTGATTTTGAAGGGGAAAATCACTTTATTTTGTGGACAAAACTGGATACTATTAAAAAGTATCTCCTAAAACTGAATTGAAAAGAATGATTTGGAAAGTTTATCCCCGTTTACTGGAAGTCCCGCCTTTTCTTGCTGATTTTTTAAACAGGATGTACCCTGCTGTCCCCTGGCAAAAAGTCCGCTTTTATGAAGGTATGCCCTGGTTTGCTCCCAAATGGGCATCCGCTATCGTATTGCCGCATCCCTGGCATTTCAATACAATGTGTGTCTATTACAAGCAGTTTGATTTTTTGTCTCCTACCGGTTTATCCACGATTGCACATGAAGGAATGCATATTTTACAGGCATTCGAACTGCAAAAAGCAAAAGGACTGGGCTATTACAGAGGTTTCCTGATTTACTATAATATTTTATCGCTGATAAGAATGTTTCAGCTTCTGGGCAAAGTTTCTCTCAAAAAACTAAACAAATCTGCCTACCGTTCTCACCCAATGGAAATCCCCGCCTATAATCAGGGAGACAAAGTGTTTAAGTATCTTCATGAATATTATGCTGATAACCAATACAGTAAATTGCTTCATCATCATGAAGTCGTTTCTGCCTTTATGGATAAATACCCTGACCTTGTAAAAATCAATTCCGGTACACGATATGATAAAAGTATCCCTAAATACTTTGCCGGCGCACTCATTACGATTCCGATTGCTTTGGTCAACCCTGTGATATTGATTTTTCTGAAAGGAATATTGTTTCTTCCTTATCTTTTTTTCAGGAAATAATATTTATGACGAAGAATAAAGAATTACAAAAATATTGAGAATCCGTAAAAGTAAAATGTACTTAAAAATCAAAATATATTTACATACGATACTCAAACAGGAAAAATTAATTCAAAAGAAATTTTTTTTGTTCGCAAAATTTATTTGTTTTGTGCCTTGATTCCTTAAAATATCATATTTTCAGTCATGCGTTTTCGATTTACTAACCTGATTCTGCTATTCACCTTCACCTTTTTGGGAATTATCAGATCTAATTTCCTTTATTCTCAGGAATATTATGCTTGTGATTGCCTTTTGCCGGAAAAATATGCGCCTGCAGTTTCCAGTACGGAGAAATTGCCTGTATTATCTCTACCTGACGGGAAAGTACTGAAAGTCTTTCAATTTGGTCAGGAAAAAATGGTGAATCTTGATATCATGTCTGATTACAAGGGGGTTAAATATAAAAAAGTAAGAACAGGAGATGGAGCAGAAGGCTGGGTGGCGGCTAACTCAATTACTTTATGTGGTCAGGGAAGAGTTGTTCGTCAGAATACCCGTTCATTCAAAGATTCATTACAAACCGAAAAAGGAGCTTCTTTTTTTTCCGCAGAGCCCGTCATCATTACAAAGACCCAATTTCAAATGGCACTGACGGAGAGTAAAGATAAGAAAAGAAAAGGGTGGCTGCCTGTGGAGTATCTCATGGAAGGAGATAAGGAAGTAGCCTATGCGCTGGAATTTGACCGTATCATGTCAGAGCCTGCGTCTGAAAGGAAACTGAATGACATGGAACTGTTAAAAAATAAAGCAAAAGGCTCGGAAATGCTGGGATATATAGAAGAGCAATATTTTTACCTGAAAAAAATGTCTTCTTTACCGGCAGCAGTTGTAGCCGAAAGGGGAGGGGAAGCCAGTAAGGTTGTACAGACTCCACCGCAAAAATCAGTGGAAACTAAACCTCAACCAAAGGTTTTGCCCAAAGAAAAAGCGGTGATTAAGGAAAAGTTACTTACTGCGTCTTCAGGAAATAAAAGCATTGTATCGACTAAGGACCCTTCGGCTTCTGTCAGCAACTCGGCTACGGCAGAGCGTTCGGTTCCTGTTATTGCCGGGATTCAAAGGGAAAAGCAGCAGATGGGAAATAATGTGTACTGGAAAAATAAAGGCGACTTAAAACTGGTAATAACGAATCAGGATTCTGATGAATTAACTTGTTATCATCCGTTTTTGCCGGTGAATTCCGTTATTTATATTCCTGTACCGGATAATTCAGGAAAAATAGCCCTGAGAGTCATTGGGAAAAGCAGGGAAAATGATAAATTATTTATTTCCAAAAAAACGGCTGACCGGATTTTTGGAGAAGCAATTCCGGATTTTACAGAAATAATTTATTTTACTAAATAGCTTTTTTTAACCATTCCGGTTAGATTGTTTATATTTTATGTTCAACTTTAATTACTCCTGATCTTTTATGAAATTTAATCATACCGTTACTGAGCGTTTTTTGCGTTATGTTCAGATTGATACTCAATCAGACCCGCAATCTTCAGCCAATCCCTCCACTGAAAAACAAAAAGATTTAAGCAGGTTGTTGGTCGCCGAACTACAGGCAATGGGTATTTCAGATGCTTTTCTGGATGATTACGGATATGTGTATGCCACTATTCCATCCAATACAGAAAAGAATGTTCCGGTAATTTGTTTTTGCTCACATGTAGATACTTCTCCTGATTGCAGTGGTAAAAATGTAAAACCCCTCGTTCATAAAAATTATGATGGCAGGCCAATTGCACTTCCTGATAATCCGGGGCAGGTAATAGATCCTAAGGACCATCCTGAATTACTGAATCATATCGGGAATGATATCATAACAGCAAGCGGAACTACCTTGCTCGGAGCGGATAATAAAGCCGGGGTTGCGGAGATAATGGATGCAGCTTATTTTCTGATGAATAATCCTTCGGTAAAGCACGGGAAAATCCGTATTTTGTTTACACCCGACGAGGAAATAGGAAGAGGAGTGGATAAACTTGATATGAATATACTGGGCGCTGATTTTGGTTATACGGTGGACGGGGAATCCACAGGGCATCTTGAAGATGAAACTTTTTCGGCCGATGGTGCAAGAATTACGATTAAGGGAGTAAGTACTCACCCGGGTTTTGCGAAGGGAAAAATGGAAAACGCAATCAAGATAGCCGGTGCAATTATTGACCGTTTGCCTCATAATACCTTAAGCCCGGAAACCACAGAAGGAAAACAGGGCTTTATTCATCCGGTCAGAATAGAAGGCATACTTGAAGGAGTAACGATTGATTTTATCCTGAGGGATTTTACAGAAGAGAAACTCAAGGCTCATGCTGTTGTGCTGGAAAGTATCATCAACTCTGTAATGCCTGACTATCCCGGTTCAAAGGCTGAGTTAAAAGTATGGGAGCAATACAGAAATATGAAGGTAGTACTGGATAACTATCCCAATGTAGTGGATTTTGCGCTTGAAGCAATACAGAGGGCAGGACTTACCCCGCATCGTTCAAGTATAAGAGGAGGTACTGACGGGTCCCGGCTCTCATTTATGGGATTGCCTTGCCCGAATATTTTTGCCGGAGAACATGCTTTTCATTCCATTCATGAATGGGTTTCTGTTTCAGATATGGAAAAAGCGGCAGAAACACTGGTACATCTGGCTATGATTTGGGAGGAAAAAAGTTAATTTAAAGACTTTTGGGTGTTCGGTAATTGAGTACGAATCTAATTAATCTGTCAGACATTTGTCTGAAATATCCGATTTTTCGAGTAGTTTATATTTTTATTAATGAATAAATCAACTTTTACTTTATTGGGTGCGTTTTTGATTTTAGCATTAGATGCTTATACGCAATGCCCGCCAACAAATCAACGCGGATATCACGTTGTACAAAGAGGAGAAAATCTTTACCGGATATCTCTGAAGTATAATGTAAAAATGGATGATTTGTATGTTTGGAACAGCATGAAAGAAGGGGAAGTGCTCCTGCTTTGTAAAAAAATCAGGGTTGCTCCTCCTCAGGATTTGGTGAATGAAGGAGAAAGAGCGTTGAATGCAGAAACGGTTTTCCGTAAAAACCAGACTGTTGTTCGTCAGGATGGTCCTTATCATATAGTTCAGAATGGCGAAAATATCAAGAATATTGCAGAATTATATGGTTATACTGAAAGTTACTTTCGTTCATTTAATTCCCTCCGTTCCAGTGAGTCAGTAGCAGTAGGTTTTCCTTTGCTCTCAACAGATTGTGAGTGCAGATACAAGAATTATGGTCAGGCAGCCAATCATTCTTCCGGATATACCTCTCAGGAAGTAACCCCAAATTATTCTGAATCTTATCTGACGGAGAATACTCAGCCTGAAGCAGAAGATAGTGAGTTGCTTCCGGATATTACTGGCAAAAAAGGAAGAGGGTATCGGTTAAGTTCTGTTGCCAGTCTGGTGAAAATATTTGATGAAAAACCGGAAGCAAATCTTAGTCAGAGCACGCGTCCGGAATCCGGGAAAGAAGCAATTGAATATATGTCGGCTGATGAACGGAAAATGCTGGATGAAATCAATATGTTAAGAGCAAACCCGTCTGGATATATTCCTTACATCGAAGACTATATTCGTGATATGCAGGAGTTTGGAGAGTTAGGGAATTCCATCGAGACCGCAAAAGAACTGATTGGATATCTCAGGAATACTCCTGAACTCAACCCGCTTTCTCCAATGGAATGCCTTTACAGGGTAGCCCAAAAACACGCAAATGACCAGAAACCCACCGGAGATATTAATCATCAGGGGACTGAGGGTAGCTGGCCATGGGACAGAATTACCAATTCCTGTGAGGGGATTCAGGATGGTAATGAAAATATAGTGGCCGGACCGGAAGATGTACGTAAACTGGTAATCATTCTACTGGTAGATGATGGTATTCCCAGCCGGGGACACAGAGGGAATCTTCTGAATCCTGACTGGAAGTATGTATCATGTCTGGAGATAGGGAATGTGGGCGCTATGCCAAACTATTGGTTACAAATGTTTGCCCGTTAATTCTTTTTCCAGCCGGGGGGCATTTTCAGTAGTGTACCCACATAAATAATATCCGGACTTGCGAGTCTGTCTTTATTCAGATCGAAAAGCTCTTTATATCTTCCGATATCTCCCAGTTCCCTTTGCGCAATCATGGAGAGCGTTTCCCCGGATTTTACCTGATATACCGTTTTGGTGTCTTTCAGGTCAGCCGGGATTTCCGCAGGTGTTTTGCCCTCGTCAGGATTAGGGATAAACCGGGCAACAAGGTTGGCATATTCCGGCGAGGATTTGAATTTTATAATGGCTTCGTTAATTGCTATCAGGGTTTGTGTATTTCCGCAGGGTATTCCAAAAGAATAGGCCTTCAAATCAGAGGGAGCATTCAGTCTTTTATTGGTAATGACCAGCTCACCCCGGTAATCTTTCAGTTCTTTTGCAGCAAAAGGAAAATCATATACAATCGCATCAACTTCCCGGTTTACCAGCATCGTCATCCAGTCAGACTGAACGGTATTTTCATCATCAACTGCTGTTATAACTTCTCCTACACCAGCCACATTTTTCTTCACCCAGTTTTCGGCTTCTCCATCATCATAAACCCCCACTTTTTTTCCTTTCAAATCCGCAAGGGAAGTAATTGTACTGGCTTTACCGAGATTGGTTATCAGGCAATACCCATAAGAAAGATAAGGCTCAGTCCAGTCCACTCCTTTGAGTTGATTATCCGCAACGTACCCCCCGCCAATAATATCTATTTCATTTCGCATCAGCATAGTAGGTAATTCATCATAAGGGTGACCATTTACCCGTATCTGAGCGTTGGGAAAAACGTTTTTTGCAAGTTTTTTCAGTAACTCATAATCAAATCCGGTTTCTCTTCCGTTTTCCAGAAAATACATGGGGGGGGCGTCCGGTTCCATACCGACAGAAAGCAGGGTTGTGCTCGGTGAAATCTGATGATTGCTGCAGTTTAACTTGAATTTTCCAATCACTCCTTTCCCTTTTTCCATATAAAAGGTATCATTTGCCCCCATTTTAAAGTCCCCAAGCGAACATGAAATTACAGTATCCTGATCCGCTACATATCCGTCTGGAGCGCAATCTGACTCCCCGATTTTATTCATTACCAACCGGCAACCTGAGCTTGCAATCAGGAGAAAAACAGATAAAATCACATAAAAAGAATCTCTTTTTGACATATTAAAATAATAAAATTAATCATTCTGAATGCAAATATAAATAATAATATTCATGAAAGTATAAATAATCAACAGCATTAAATACGAGGTTTGGTTTTTTTATGACAACCTTCCGCTGTCTCCTGCTCTAGCAGGGGTTATACCCGCCGTTGCATGTGTTTTTTTACTGCAACAGTTCACCTTCCCGCCGTCTCCCACTGTAGCACCTGCAAAATTTTCTACCTTATTCCCGCAATTGCCGGTGTTTTTCACCGGCAACATCCATTGGCACCGGCGCAAATTTTCTATCTTTCAAAAGTCAGTCTCATTCCTCGTACAAATTCATTTACTTCACCATGATGGAAAACGTGATTCCCATTTACCCAGGTATCGGTAATGCTGCTTTTAAAAGTATATCCCTCAAAAGGAGACCATCCACATTTATATAAAAGATTTTCCCGTCTGACGGTCTGGGGTTGGTTCAAATCCACAAGTACAAGATCTGCGAAGTAGCCTTCCCGAATAAATCCCCGCTTCTCTATCTGAAAACAGATTGCCGGATGGTGCGATAATTTTTCAACAATTTTTTCCAGAGAAAATACCCCCTGATGATACATTTCCAGCATAGTATTCAGACTGTGCTGAACCAAAGGTCCGCCTGAAGGAGCCTGAAGATAAGGAAGAGCCTTTTCTTCCAGGGTGTGAGGCGCATGATCCGTAGCTACAATGTCTATGAGGTTTTCATTTACCGCTTTTCGGATTGCTTCCCTGTCCGATTCTTTTTTTACCGCCGGATTCCACTTTATCAGATTTCCTTTAGAGATATAGTCCTTATCCGTAAACCAAAGGTGATGAATACAGGCTTCTGCCGTAATTTTCTTTTTCTCAAGCGGTAAATCATTGCTGAATAATGCAATTTCTTTAGCCGTAGATATATGAAGAATGTGTAGTCTTGCGTTGGTTTTACGGGCAAGCGCAACGGCTTTGGAAGAAGAAAGATAGCACGCTTCTTCACTTCTGATGAATGGATGATGTTCGATGGAAACGTTTTCTCCGTAAAGGGATTTATAATGTTCAAGATTATTTTTTACGGTCATTTCGTCTTCGCAGTGCGTAGCGATAAGCATTGGTGAATTCCGGAAAATAGATTCCAGTACACTTTCATTATCTACCAGCATATTTCCGGTAGAGGAGCCCATAAATATTTTGATTCCGCATACATTTTGCGGATTGGTTTTCAGCACCTCCTCAAGATTATCGTTGGAAGCTCCCATGAAAAAAGAATAATTAGCTACAGAAACTTCGGCAGCCCGGTTATATTTTTGTTGCAGCAGTTCCTGAGTAAGCGTAGGCGGCGAAGTATTGGGCATTTCCATGAAAGTCGTAATCCCGCCGGCTACTGCTGCGATAGATTCCGTCCGGATTTCTGCTTTATGCGTCAGTCCGGGTTCTCTGAAATGCACCTGATCATCAATTACTCCCGGAAAAAGGTACTTCCCTTTGGCGTGAATAACTGTATCCGCAGGCAAATTCAGATTGGGTCCAATGCGGTGAATGATTCCATTCTGAATAAAAACGTCTGCTTCAAATTGTCTGCCTTCATTTACGATGATTGCGTCTTTGATGAGTGTACTCATGAATTTAACCTGATTATCCGGCGTTTCTCCGGAGATGATTGTTTTGGTAAAACGATTTTTTTTAAAACGATTTTCCCCCTGAATTCGTTTAGAGAGAAATAAGATATTTTTTTGTTTATGGAATTATTCTCGGACTTAATCGGCAAATATACATGGAACGAAGTAAAATCGGCGATATACTCCAAGACGGCTAAAGAGGTAGAGGCCGCTTTAAGTAAGCCCAAAAGAGATTTACAGGATTTTATGGCATTGATTTCTCCTGCTGCGGCTGATTATCTCGAAGAAATGGCTCAGCTAAGTCATGCGATTACCCGTAAGCGTTTCGGGAAAACCATGCAGTTGTATGCGCCGATGTACCTCTCCAATGAATGTCAGAATATCTGTACTTATTGTGGTTTTAGTCTTGAAAACGGAATCAGGAGAGTCACTCTTTCCGATCAGCAAATAATAAAAGAAGCAGAATTTCTTTCCAGTGCCGGATATCAGCATATTTTGCTCGTTACCGGAGAAGCAAACCGTACGGTTGGAATGCCTTATTTTGAAAATGCACTCAGGTTGCTGAAACCCTATTTCTCCCATATTTCGATTGAAGTTCAGCCTCTGGAAGAAGAAGAATATAAAATACTTACAGAGAAAGGATTAAATACTGTTTTAGTGTATCAGGAAACCTATCATCAGGATAATTACAGAAAACATCATCCCAAAGGAAAAAAATCCAATTACGAATACCGGCTGAATACTCCTGACCGTTTGGGAAAATCGGGT
This sequence comes from Bacteroidia bacterium, assembly GCA_019695295.1. Taxonomy (GTDB): domain Bacteria; phylum Bacteroidota; class Bacteroidia; order J057; family J057; genus JAAFHL01. The sequence continues at coordinate 40,313 of JAIBAH010000002.1, forward strand.
GTTCATAAAATCGGGCTGGGCGTTTTGCTGGGGCTGGAAGACTGGAGGGTGGATAGTTTTTTCTGCGCACTTCATCTGGGTTATCTTGAAAAAAAATACTGGCAAACCAAGTACTCTGTTTCTTTTCCCCGCCTCAGAAAGTGCGAAGGACATGAAGATATACACTCGGATATGAGTGATAAAGAACTGGTTCAGTTAATCGCCGCTTACCGCATTCTGAATGAAGAGCTGGAATTGTCAATTTCTACCCGTGAAAAAAGGAACTTCAGGAATCATGTAGTGAATCTTGGGGTTACTTCCATGAGTGCAGGCTCTAAAACCAATCCCGGTGGATATACACAACTGGACGATTCCCTGGAACAGTTTGAGATTTCGGATGACCGAAGCGTTGCTGAAATTGTGGAAATGCTTCACAGTAAAGGAATTGAGCCTGTCTGGAAAGACTGGGACAGGGTTTACTGGTAATCCCTTGTTCCAGAATAAACCGGACTGATTGTTTGGCTTTTCAATTCTAAAAAAAATACTGAAACCTTTTTACTTCATTTTAATGAAATACATAGTTTTATTATTCTCTTTCGCCCTGATTGTCAATGTTCTGGCCCAAAATGAGACTTGTACTCCCCGTAAGATAGAGCGTCTTTCCGGAAAAATCATCAGCAAACTTTCTCCCGCTCAGATTGCCTCCGTGATGGAGAAAGACAAATGGACGGCTTTGGAAGGGGAACTTAGTAGCGAAGTGTACCCTTTAAAGAACAACGAACTCAAAGCCGTTTATGATTATGTTTCGGGTAAAGGATGTCACAGTTTTTACAGAGAAAAAGCAGAAGACGCTGTTTTTTCTTATGTTTACTTTAAAATCCATAAAAAGGACACCTGCCTGAGCAAATTACTTCAACCGGAAATTGAGGTGGTACTTCAGCAGCAAAAGTTCAGTAAAATGCATATTGCAGCGGATTCTATAGAAGGCATTTATATTCCCCGTAATCTCGAAGACTGCTTTTCCCAGCTGGATTATTATTGGGATGATACCGTCAAAACGGGTATTCTGATGGTTACCGAAGAGGAGTTTGTAGGCAATATGCATATTGGTACAGGAATGTGGTTACGAAACAGCTGGAAATTATGGAGTGGCTCCCGGCTTACGGAGTACTTTAATTATCTGGGTATTCATCACCCTGATGATATGTCAGCGATTATTCTGGCAAGTTATCATCGTTATCTGAGTAAAAAACCGGTTAACCTTGAAGAGCAGATTCAGTTTTATCAGGATTACTGGAAGAAAACCGGGGCAGAGGAAAAAAAACGTTTAAAAAAAGCTAAGAACTAAAAAGAGCTTATTTCAAAAGTGGGGGTATTTTCTCTTTATATTCTTATCTTTGCCGGAAGATTTCAATTATTTAAAACCAGTAAACAATGAAAATACGATTTGCAAAACCAGAAGATATGAACGCAGTGTGGAACTTGATTTATGAACTCGCTGTGTATGAAAAAGCCCCTGAGGAAGTTATTACTACCCCCGAAACAATGCTGAAAGATGGGTTTGGGGAAAATCCGCTGTTTCAGTGTATTGTAGCAGAGGATGAAAGTGAACAAATAGTGGGTACAGCTGTTTTTTATTTCGCGTATTCTACCTGGAAGGGGAAAATAATATATCTGGATGATTTAGTTGTAACAGAAAGTTGCAGAAGGGGAGGATTTGGTCAGTTGCTCATCGATAAACTCTTAGAGATAGCCAAATCTGAAAATGTAAGACAGGTAAGGTGGCATGTGCTGGACTGGAATGAGCCTGCGATTCGGTTTTATAATAAAATCGGGGCAGATCTGGATTCTGAATGGATAAAATGTAAAATTCATTTATAGAAAATATCCGTTAAGGAAAACGAAATCCTTCTCCATTTTCTATTTTGTACCTTACTAAAACAAATCTTTTTTATACCTTTGTGCAGGTTTTTTAAAAGAAATGACATGAAACAATTTACGATACTTATTATATGCTTCTTTCTGAGTGTTTTTCTGTATGGTCAGGGAGTACTGAAAGGGAAAATTCTTGACGCAAAAACAAAAACTCCTATGGAAGGAGTGGAAGTATTTATTGTAGGAACTTATTTTGGTGCATATTCAGACAGTGATGGAAATTATGAAATTCAGGAAGTTACTGAAGGGGATTATACAATCCGCTTTTCCATCCTGAACTATTCCGAAAAGGAATATACCGGAATTTCTGTCAGGAATAATGAAACCCGTGTGCTGGATATTGAAATGGGAGAATCCATTGAATCTATGGGGGAAGTGGTGATTGTGGGAGAAAAAAATCTGATTGACCTGGAATCAGGAAAATCTCAGGTAAAAATAGGGGAGGAGCAGATTTCTCAGATGAACGTAACCAATATTCAGGGAATTGTGGCGCAGCAGGTAGGCGTAAATCAAACACCTGACGGAATACAGATACGGGGAGCGAGGGTTTATGAAACTCAGTATGTAGTAGAAGGAATCAATGCGCAGGACCCGCTTGCAGGTACAGGTTTTGGGGTAGATGTTAATGCAGGAGCGGTTTCCAGTATAGACGTTATTACAGGAGGAAGTGACGCAGAGTTTGGAAGCGGTTCTTCCGGTGTGGTTTCAGCAAGAATTAAGGAAGGGAGCAATCAGTTGCAGGTAGCCGGTCAGTATTACCGGGATAACCTTGGATTTAACGTTAACAAAGGCGTAAGCTGGAACACTGATCAGGCAAATATCGCATTGAGCGGGCCGATTATCAAAAATAAGATTTTCTTTTTCGTAAATGCGGGTGCAAATCTTTCTGATAATTACTTCAGGGTATATGCCCGTCAGTTACACAGTTCTATGTTTACCAACGATTCTCTCTGGGCACCCCGTCAGGATAATCAGTGGAATAATACATTAAAGCTCACATGGAAAATATCCAATGCATTTAAAGTTTCTCTTACCAATCAGAAAAGCCTGAACATCAATCAGAATAACCGGACTTTGCAGGTGGTGGGCAATAATGCGATTATGCAGCCGGGTTTGCAGTATATTTTTTCTGAGCAACCGGATAATGCCAATACTTTTACCCATAACTCTAATCTTTCTGTCTTGAATATCAGAGGGTTGCTGAACGAGCAATGGACACTGGACGGTTCTGTCGCCCGTCTTTTTACCGGATTGAGAGCGGACGCCAACGGCAGGCCCTTTCGTAACCCAACGGTTGATCAGGTGTACGATCCGTTTTCTATCGTTACTGCTCCGGTTTCTGCATTTAACCCGAATGACAGTGTAGTGTATGTGTATCCGGGTTCTGGTTTTATCAACAATAATGGAATCGCAACGCTGTGGCATGATCATTATGCCGAGGAATACACCCTGAAAACCAAATTTTCCTATCAGTCCAAAAACAAAGTTCATTATATGACAATGGGTCAGGAACATGTTTTTCAGGAATATCAGTGGATTGATGTAACCCGCCCGTGGATTGGTGCTCCGATTCAAATCAATGATTCTGTAACTACCCCCTCTACGAGTCTGGGAAGCAGCAGTGATTTATGGAAAGTAAATCCTCATAACGGAGGCTTTTTTTATCAGGATGAAATACGATATAAAGGAATTATTGCCGTACTGGGTGCCAGGCTGAATTATTGGGCTCCCGGAAAATTTGCCGATGAAGCTGTGAAAAATCCGGAAGCTCCGGTGCTGGATAAAATCCGGGAAGATTATCAGAAGCAAACCTTTGGGCTTATGGGATTGCGGTGGAAAGCACGGATTTTGCCCCGTCTGAGGGTGTCTTTCCCTATCAGTGCCAATAACGTACTGTATTTTAACTATAGTCATGCGATGCGATTGCCGCATCCCCGTTTTGTCTATGCCGGACTGGACCCTGTCTATCAGGACCGCTCTTTCCTTTCTAATCTGGGAAATCCGAACCTGAACCCGGAAGTTACCGTATCGTATGAGTTGGGGGTAAAAAGCCAGTTGACTAAAGACCTGGCACTGACAGCAACCGCTTTCTATAATGATAAGTTTGACTATATTGTAAGCCGTAGAATTGTGGTAAAAGACCAAACCGGCAGATTCGTGGAAAAAACCTTCTTTATTAATCAGGACTATGCAAGGGTTCAGGGTCTGGAACTAAGCCTTACCCGAAGACTTGGAAAATGGTTTATGGGAACTGTTTCCGGTTCATATACTCAGGCGAAAGGTAAATCCAATTCAGCGGCTGAGTCTGCCCTCCAGATTCAGCAGCAGGGTTTTGTCAATACTACCAAAGAGCAATATCTCGCCTGGGACCGGCCTTTTGACTTTAAATTATTGCTGATATTCAAAGGCGATTCCAGTATCAGCCTGGGTAAATTAAGACTTAATGGCTGGAGAGCAATGGTTTCTTCTACCTGGAAATCCGGATTACGCTATACTCCTACAGTGCAGACAGGAGTTTCAGATGCCGGAAGGCCCATTTATGAGCTAATAGAAAATGAACCTTTCAGCAGAATCGGATCTTCCTGGTTCTGGACTGATGTAAGGGTCAGTAAAGATGTTCCTTTGGGAAAAAACCGGTTCATTTCCTTTTCCGCAAGAATGGACAACGTCTTTAACTATAAGTCTGCTGCAATCATAAACCCTGTTACCGGTAAAGGTTACGAATTCGGTGACCCCTTGCCGTTGGGTACGCGTGACCCTAAATATCCGGACCCTCAGGATACCGGTACTCCTCCTTTGAATCCCGCACGTTACCTTCAGCCCGCTCATTTTATGTTGGGAGTAGAATTTAAATATTAACCCTTCGAATTGTCCGGATGGAATTAACAGCGAAAAATTATGAGTGAACTGCTTAAAGGTACCTTACTCCAAAACGGAAAATATGAGATTCTGAGAACACTCGGCCAGGGTGGGTTCGGAATTACCTATCTGGCTAAACATCAGTTGCTGGGAGAAGTGGTCGTGAAAGAACTGTTTTTGTATAATAGTTGTACCCGTAAAGCAGACCGCCAAACCGTTGATACTGCCATTGATAAAACACTGTTTGAAACTTTCAAAAAGAAATTTCTGGAGGAGGCCCGTCTTTTGGTGAAATTCAAGGAGGTAAAAGGAATTTCTACAGTACTGGATTTTTTTGAGGAAAACAACACCGTTTACTTTTCAATGGAGTATATTCAGGCTGTTTCCCTCGCAGATTATGTACTATCAAAAGGCAAACTATCCGAAAAGGAAGCAATAAAGTATATTCTTCAGGTGAGCCGTGACCTTGAAGTAGTGCATCGGCAGGGCGTATTACACAGGGATATCAAACCCCAGAATATATTACTGACCCCCGAAGGGAAAACTGTATTGATAGATTTTGGCATTGCCAGAGAATTTGAAGAAGGAAATACCGCACATCATACCACTTATTTTACGCCGGGCTACGCTGCGCCTGAGCAAATGACGGAATCGGATAAAAGAGGAGCCTATACGGATATTTATAGCCTTGGTGCGACCCTGTACTTCCTGCTTACCGCTCAGCATCCTCAAACCCTCGGGCAAATCTCTATCAATGGGTATGTTCCTGTCAGGAGTGTCAATCCGGCTGTTTCTGAAGGACTGAACCGCATCATTACTCAATCTATGGAACTGAGAAGGGAGAAACGGTATCAGAGCCTGAATGAATGGGTGTCAGAGATTGAAAAACTGGAAAGAGCCGGTTTTCATAAAAAAGATGATTTTTTAATTGATGCAGATGAAAGTATGCCTGAGAAAAAACCGGAGCCCGTTCAACCTCCTCCACCGGTTATTAAGAAAAGCTACCTTGAAGAGACCGTGGAAGCCGCATCCCGGCCCTATTCACAATCACCTGAGCCGGTAATCCATAAGAATAAACCCGTTAACCGGGACGCAATCCGGGCGATTGTAACTTTTTTGGTGGTTGTAGTTGCATTAGTAACAATGTTTGTGATTTTTAAACCAGAAAATAAAACGCTGAAAAAAAGCAAAGCGGCAGCAAAAAATACCTCAGCACATGATTCCTATGATAATGGCGAAAGGGCGCTGGAGGTAGAATTTGTGCAAAATGAAAACGCTTCGGGGTTGATTCCTTCCTGGCAGGAGGCTGTTTTTAATCAGTACGATGACGCATATTCCTGTAAGATCAAAGGGTATCTGAAATTAGATAAAATTGAGGTTTCAAAATTGTCTCTCGAGGTGGAGTTTTACGGAGAAAACGGGGATTTACTGGAAACTAAAGCAGAAAGTGCACATTCTGACTCTGATCCTGCCCTCAGGAATGGAGATTTATTGCCGGTAAGTATGTTGATTTTTGAACAGAAAAGAGCAGAAAAGCCCTATAAAAAAGCCAAAATTAAGGTTACCTATATTCAGAAACAACCCTCGGCTGCAACTTTTGCAAAAGGAAAACCGGTAACTGTTTCCTGGGTCAACTCTCCGGGTGACAGTAATACAAGCCTCAGTATCAGAGAGAGAAAGAGCCGGTTTTCAGACGCATTGAATTCAGGAGAGTCGTATCATGCAGGAGAATGGGAGGTGGAGAATACCGGAAATACCTCGTTTGAGCAAATCAAGGTTGCTTTTTGCTATAAAAACGCTTCCGGTAAAATCCTGGATGAAACCGAACGGTACATAATTTCTGATAGTGAGCCCAAAATTCAGTCGGGACAAACCTTTGTTTTTGGTTCAACGATGGGATGTAAAGCCCGGACTAAAGAGATTGCAGGGTATGAAATCCGGATTTTGGAATGGAAATAGCGGATTTCCGGGATAAAAAATCAGGTTAACTACCAGTTTGAATCGCCTGATATAGTTCCAGAATTCCTTCCGCCATGCTTCTCCATGAATATTTCTCCTTTTCTTTTTTTACATTTTGAGTAAACTCCTCATTTTTATTTTCTGAGTAATACCGGACAATGGCATCCGCAATAGCCTTAGCTGATACTTCCGTTACGTATCCGCACTTTCCGTCGGGTACTATTTCCGGCAGGCCCCCCACATTGGTTACAATCATCGGCTTTTCGAAATGATAAGCCATTTGGGAGATTCCGCTTTGGGTAGCCGTTTTGTAGGGCTGAACGATGACATCTGCCGCAGAAAAATAGTATTTTACCGCTTCATTGGAGATAAAATCCGGCTTTACTATGACATTTTCAGTAATTCCAAACTGCTCAATCATGGCGTCGTATTCAGGCTTGTCCCCGTAGTATTCCCCTGCAACCATCAGTTTGATTCCCATTGTCCGTATTCTTTCGTCCGCCATTGCTTCGAGCAAAATATCCAGCCCTTTATATTTCCGGATAAACCCAAAAAAAAGAATGAGTTTATCGCTTTCATTGATTCCAAAATACCTGCGCGCCTCATTTTTAGGAAGGATTTCCCCGAAATTATCATAAATCGGATGGGGAATGTACCGTACATTTTTAGTGTCTGAGAACTGTTTTAATTCTTCGGTTACCGAATGAGACATCGTCACAAACCCATCACAGGCATTGGCATAATATTGGGCAAATTGCCGGTCACCCGGTCTTTTTTCGTGAGGGATAATATTGTCAATGATAGAAATAAAGCGGGAATGACGATTTTTTTTCATTCTCCGGGCTACCGTCCCGAATGCCGGCCCCATAAAAGGCAGCCAGAATTTGCATATCATCAAATCCGGTTTTTCGTTTCGCAGGCGGTTTCCCACAGAAAGCCAGTTTAGCGGGTTTACGGAGTTCAGCACCTGTTCGATTTTGATATCGGTGGGCGGAGGGTCTGTACTGATCTGCGTTTTACCGGGAAATAAAAAAGAAGGGTACTGAAGCGTAAATGTATAAATTTTCGTTTCATGTCCCATACGGGAAAACTCCTGCATCAAACGCTCGTTGTACGAAGCCAATCCGCCCCTGAAGGGATATGCCGTACCAAGAAGATAGATTTTCATCTGCAATGAAGGTTATCGGAGAAAATTAAATGAAAATTATGACTTTCTCACGGTTCTTTGTTCAATTCTTTTTTCGTATCCGGATCCCTGAAAAATTCTTTTTACATAAATTCCGGGAACGTGAATATAGTTGGGGTCCAGTTCTCCCGGTTCAACCAGTTCTTCAACCTCAGCGATACAGATTTTGCCTGCTGCTGCCATCATCGGATTGAAATTTCTGGCGGTGCCTTTAAAAATAAGGTTGCCATTAGTATCTCCTTTCCAAGCTTTTACTATAGAAAAATCAGCATATAAAGCATGTTCCAGCAAATGCGGTTTTCCATTAAACCAGCGTACTTCCTTTCCATCCGCTACCTCAGTTCCATAGCCCGCGGGGGTAAAAAAAGCCGGAATTCCTGCTCCTCCAGCTCTGCATCTTTCTGCCAGTGTTCCCTGAGGAATCAATTCTACTTCGAGTTCACCTGAAAGCAGTTGCCTTTCAAACTCAGCATTTTCACCTACGTAGGAAGAAATCATTTTTTTTACCTGACGATGCTGAAGCATAAGCCCTATACCAAAGTCATCCACTCCGGCGTTATTGGAAATACAGGTAAGGTTTTTTACGCCTTTTTTTACCAAAGCCGCAATCGTATTTTCCGGAATTCCGCATAACCCGAATCCGCCGAGCATAAGTGTCATTCCATCTTCAATTCCTTTGATTGCTTCTTCGGCGTTTGCAACTACTTTATTCATAATGATTTAGAATTATTGAGATATTATTAGTCAGGTTTCAGGGAATTTTTATGTATTTTTACCCCTGTTTTCCGGTTCAAAATTAAAAAAAATACTGATTGATAAAAAATCTTTCCATGAATATTATAATTTATACTGACGGGGCTGCATTGGGAAATCCGGGGCCTGGTGGATACGGAGTAGTGATGATGTTTGGTCAGCACAGAAAGGAACTTGCGCAGGGCTACCGGCTCACTACCAATAACCGTATGGAATTGCTTGCGGTAATCGTTGCGCTGGAATCCCTGAAGCGGGAAGATATCCCTGTTACAATTTTTACTGATTCTCAGTATGTTTCCAAAGCAATTACAGAAAAATGGCTGCTTGGCTGGGCCAAAAAAGGATTTACCAAAATAAAAAATCCGGATTTATGGATGCGTTTTTACCCTTTGTATAAAAAATATAAACTGAATTTTCAGTGGGTGAAAGGGCATGCCGGAATCCCGGAGAATGAACGCTGTGATGTACTTGCTACTACTGCGGCAAGGTCGTCTGTACTGCTTGTGGATGAGGGATATGAGAATGCTTCCAAAGAACAGAACACCTTACTGGATGAATCCGGAGAGTAATGTTTCTTATTGTTCCTGTGATTTCATGCTCAGAGAGTCTTTTTGGGTGTCCAGAAAACGCAGGTTACGGTCGTATAATCCGGTAAGTACCGTTTCTCCCGTTTCTGATACCCTGAGGCCACCGTATTTTGCTGAATCAAGTGTATAAGCTTTTCCTTCCTCAAAAAAGTAGGCTTCCGCTCCAATGCGAATCATGGAACCATTGTAATGAAATCTTACGCCCGCCTGATTGGGTTTGAGGGAACTTAAGTCTTTTCCGTAAGCGATTTGTTGAGCAATATTCAGGCTGTCGAGGTCAAGAATACAAAATCCGTTGGCGGGATTCAGGCTGTCTTTCCACGTAAGACTATCCAGCAGGCGATATTCCAGCCGCATAAAATCACCCTGCATGAGAGAACGGGGATCTACCGGAGATAACTCAAGATAAACTATCTTTCCGGTTTTCAGGACTTGCTCTTTTTTCCAGATCATGAAATTAAAAATCACAAAAAACAGTACCAGATTGAGTATATAAAAAAGATGTTTCATGTATGTTTTTTTTCGGATTAAGGTAAAATTATGAATTTGCCGCAAGAGACAGTGAATATTTCCGGAGGATTAAATATACCCCCAGAAATAATAATCCGCTTCCCATAAGAATGAGCGATTTAACCCAGAGTGTCAACTGAAGATTGTAGTAAAATACCGAAATGAATACGGAAAGCGCAAGAATCCCCATGGCTACAAACCATATACTTTTATGGTAAAAACCCAGAATCAGAATCAGAATTCCCCCCAGGATTCCCGGTGAACCGACAAGCGGAAGCAATATAATTCCCATCGGCAGGGTTTTGTAGGGATTCCATTGAAAATCCTGAGATACTTTATAGATTGTGAGCAGAATACATACAAGAATAATAATGGAAGTGATTTCCCAGAACCGTATTTTCAGCACTTGCCATGAGTGAGTTTGCTCGCTGAGTTTTACAAAAAGCAGTAAAAGAAAACTGAGCGTTACTGCCGCACTCAACGGCTGATAGGAGGAAATCCATTGCTTAAAGCGGGTCAGGATTTTTTCTTCCCATAATATCATTACCGTTAGTAGTAATGCATTGAGGCCTGCCACAAGATGAATTCCATCATAAACTTCTTTATAGAGCAGATAACCGGTTAGCAGGCAGTTGAACAGAAAAGTAGCGATGAACTTCTGTGTATTATTGATGGTGGCAAAAAACAACAGAACCTGTACTCCGATTCCTGCCAGAAAAAGTAAATCCAGTTCCTTAAAATCAGAAAATTCACTCAACCCATAGCCAAAACAAATCTGTCCGGTAATACTTGCCGTAAGGGCAAACGGGATAGAAAAAGGATTGCTTTTCAATGCTCTGAATGCAATCATGGCGGCTGTCATAAGGAGAATTCCTAAGATAAATACAGCCAGGGGAGAATTAAAAATACCCAACAGGGCTACTACTCCAAAAAAACATCCGGCTGCAATCCATGCGCCTACCATAGTTACTACTCTGATTATCCATGAAGTAGGGTTTTCTGTTTCATGGGTTACTGCTGCTTCAAATTCGTTTTCGGACAGAGAAAATAATTCTCCTTCGCTCGTCCGAATATATTCTAATGTTTCTTTTAACGTTTTCATTTTGGGGAATTAAGTGGTTTGAGAAGATTCGGTATTATCGGCTTCATTCAGGTGTTTTTTGAATTTGGTTAGAAACGAAATCAGAAAACCACAGGCAATAACCACAAATCCGCCTATTGTCAGGTAAGTAAAGATATCCTCTCCTCCGGATTGATGACCGATAAAAATTGCGATGAGGCAAATGACTGCAAATGGAATGAGCCCAACCATCGCAATTTCTTTTTTTATATGATAAAAATAGTAAAAACCCAGAGGGAAAAGAACTGCGGATAAACCGAGCAGGATATTTCTTGACAATACTGAACCATTGAAGTACTCATTGAGAATATAGGCAGATACATTCATTGATAAAATTAAGAGGATAAATGCACTTACAATTTGGGGGAACCAGCGGTGAGTATCCAGTTCTTTCCGGAAGCGATTCAGCATTTCAAACAGAAGGAAAGCGATAAAATTAATGCCGAAGAAATAAAGCGAAGCGGTCTCCGTCTGAATATTGGTATGAAATTGTTCTATCCAGGTCATCATTGTCAGGTTGAGTAAGACCAGATACAAAAACCACAAAGGCGGGAAACTGCTGATAGCTACCCAGACAAACGCAAGTATTGCCCATCCCTTCAGAAAATCAAAAGCAGTAGCTCCGGTTTGGTAAATTTGTCCATATACGGCAAATGCCAGTCCTATCAGGCAACTAAGAGCGGTAAGAGTGATTTTTCCGGCAAGAGTATCGGTTTTTTTAACAATAAGATAAATCCCCAGTACAGCTACAGGTAACTGAGTGAAACCGAGTTTTACCATTCGGGGCATTTCATCCCAGTTATAGGCAAAGAAAAAGAACAATCCGCATACAAAGAGGATCCCTCCAAGTGCGAGGAAGATGTAGTCCAGAAAAAAGAGCCATTGAGTAAGGCCGGGCCGGAGTGCTGTTTTTTGCATTGTGTCTTTGACTGACTCTTCTCTCCATTGACTGTGTTTGGCCAGAATATGCAAAAGCGAGCGGTTTATTTTGGTGTTTTCGTTAAGCATACATGAAATATAAGACTATTTCTGCAATATTAAGGGAATTATCCGGAAATAAAAAACAGAAAAGAAGGCAAATATTCGTTTGAGTATTTTTTTTTAAAATGAAACGAGGTGTTTTTGATATTTATTCTTTCAGTTTATGTTTTTCGTTGGTGGAAATGTTGGCTATATCCCAGTGAACCACTTTTACAAATTCATTGCTTCTCTCTTTACAATGAATTTTAGGACATATTTTGCACGAAAAATCCAGACAACCATCCGTATGAACAAAGAGTTCTACGCTGCTGCCGTATTTATCTTTTACTAATTTATCCAGAATTTCTACTTCTTTGTGGGCTTCGTGTACATTCAGGTACCAGGGTACAGTAAGATGACAATCCAGATGCAGAATACTCCCATATTTAATTACCCTGAGATTGTGCATATCCACCCAGTTCTCATTTTTGTTTTTGTATAAATATTCGACGAGTTCGTTGAGCAGGGCTTCATCTGCTTCGTCCATAATTCCTGAAATGGATTCCCTGATAATCATCACGCCGGTATATATAATAAAGATGGCAAAAATAATCGCTACCACACTGTCAATCCACAACTGATGGGTGATTTTTATCAAAAATAGTCCAATCAGAATACCAATTGTAGAATAGGTGTCAGACTGAAGGTGTTTTCCGCTTGCAACCAGCGCAAGAGAATTGTTTTTTGTCCCTCTTTTTATGGCAACTGCTCCCAGAAAATAGTTTACGAGAGCCGAAAAACCAATAAGAATCATTCCGTAATCCAGCTGACCGATTGAATGAGGATGATTCAGGTTGCTGATGGCTTCTATTATAATGATTATGCCTGCAATGGTAATCAGCGTGCCTTCTACTGCGGCAGATAAAAACTCTACTTTTCCATGTCCATAGGGGTGATTATTATCCCGGGGCAGTGCGGAAAGGTACAGACTGTAAAGTCCGATAAATCCACTGATGACATTTGCAGTACTTTCAAGTGCATCTGTAAGCACAGCGACAGATTGAGTTAAATACCATGCAATCAGCTTTACAATAAACAAAAACAGAGCAATAAAAACTACCCATTTCTGTACTTTTAAATTTTCGTAAACTCTTTCCATTTTAGTATATCAAAATTTCTGTGTAATTTTGAGCGCTGTAAAATTACAGATTATATCTACATACTATCAATTTTATAATCATTATCTGGAATTAAAATGAAAAACCTGTGTTTATATGTTTTATGTGTTGCTGGTTTTGGATTGATGTTTTGTCCTGAGGCAAATGCTCAGACCGAACCCGGCAGAGTAGTGCGCTCTACCGAAAACGTTCAAATAAAAAGTAGTAATCCTTCATTCCCGTCACCGCCAACCAATAATTTGCTGGTGGAGAAATACACGCTTCCCAACGGACTCACGGTTTATCTCAATGAAGACCATAATCTGCCAAGTGTTTATGGAGGCGTTGCCGTAAATGCCGGCGGAAAATATGACCCGGCTGATAATACAGGAATGGGGCATTACCTTGAGCACATGCTTTTTAAAGGGACAGAAACGATGGGTACTGTAGATTTTCAGAAAGAAAAACCCTACCTTGAACGGATAAACCGCCTGTATGATTCCCTTGGAATGACAAAGGATGAAGAGCAAAGAAAAAAAATCCAGCTTTTAATTAATGAAACCGGGGTCAAAGCCGCTGAGTACGCTGTGCCGAATGATATGGACCGGCTGCTGAAGTCTTTTGGCTCAACGGGTGTGAATGCATTTACTGCATTCGAACTGATTTTTTATCACAATACTTTTCCGGCAAACGAAATGCAAAAGTGGCTCACTATATACAGCGACCGTTTCGAAAATCCCGTTTTCAGGCTTTTTCAGTCAGAACTGGAGGTCGTATATGAAGAAAAAAACCGTGGTCAGGACAATATGGGAACTGCTATCTTTGAAACCTTTTTGACCAGCTTTTTTAAAAAACACCCTTACGGTCAAAGTATCATCGGGAAAACAGAACATCTGAAAAACCCGTCCCTGAATAAAATGTATGAGTACTACCATACCTATTATGTACCCAATAATATGGCATTGGTACTTTGCGGAGATTTTGACAGTAGAGAAGTTAAGCCACTGATTGAAAAGCTTTTTGGTGACTGGAAAAGAAAGGAGTTGCCGGTTTTTAATGCCCCCAAAGAAGCACCTTTTAAGGGTGCGGAAGTAATCAATGCAAGACTGACACCTGTAAAAGTAGGCGTGGCGGGCTATCGCTCTGTCCCGAATGGTCACCCCGACCAATATGGAATGGAAGTAGTAAGTCATCTGCTCAGCAATGGGAATCAGACCGGATTGCTGGACAGGCTGACAACAGAGCGTAAATTAATGGTGGCTCAGACTTTCCCGCTTCAGCTCAATGATGAAGGAGCATATATTGTAATCATGGTTCCCAAAATTGTGGGTCAGTCTCTGAAAAAAGCCGAAAGCCTGATTCAGGGGGAAATGAATAAGATAAAAAAGGGAGAGTTTACACAGGCTCAGTTAAATGCCGCTAAACAGCAGCTGAAAATGCAGTTTTACCGGAATCTTGAGGATAACGAGTCAAGAGGAGTGCAAATCGCCAATCTTTTTACCCAGAAAACCGAATGGGAAACCTATCTGAATTATCCTCAGATGATAGACCGTCTCACGAAAGAAGACGTTATCCGTATTGCAAATCAGTATCTGGGAGAAAATTACCTGAAATTAAACAGTAAAATGGGTTTCCCCAAAAAGGATAAACTCACCAAGCCTGAATTCAAACCCGTAATTCCCAAAGACGGCTTACATTCAGAATATTCAGTTGGGTTTCAGAAAATCCCTTCCGGCAAAATACTGTCTCCTTTCATTGATATTAAGAAAGATGTTTCTTTGACGACAAACATTGGAGAGGGTTTATATTATGTAAAAAATCCGGTAAATGATATCGCTTCCCTTACTGTAAAGTACAAAACCGGCTTCCTGAAAAACCGCTATCTTTCCAAAGTGGCGGAATATATGAACCTTACCGGGTCAGAATCAATCCCTTTTCTGAATTTTAAAACCCGGTTAGACAGCCTCGGCTGCAGTGTAAATTTTGAGGCGGGAGAAGATTATTTTGAAGCAGAAATAGAAGGCTTGGAAGGTAATTTTCCTGTGGCGGTTGCACTGTTTGGCAAAATGATGAACTCTCCGGAAATTAATGATTCCAAAATAAAGAACCTGGTAAATAATGCTCAGTTTGAGCCCCGTTTATTCAAAAGAGAAAAAGAACAGATTGGAATTGCCTTGAGGGATTATGCAATGTACGGAGATAAATCAGTGTATCTTAACCGACTGACACTGAAAGAAATAAAAGCACTTACTGCAAGCGGTTTGGTAAGTGAGTGGGAAAAAGTAAAACAGGAAAAACCGGAGTTTCATTATGTAGGAAAAATGCCGGAAAAAGAAGTGGCTAAACTGATTCAGGAAAATATATCAGTGAGTGGAAACTCCTCGCAGGAGGAAGTAAAGCCCCTGAAACCCTGTACAGAAAATACTGTTTTGTTGCTGGATGATAAAAAAGCAAGACAAAGTCATATATGGTTTTATATTCCCGGAAATGATTATAATATCAATGATGAGTATCAGATGGACGCATTCAACAGTTATTTCGGTGGAGATATGAGTGCGCTCATGTTTCAGGAAATAAGGGAGTTCCGTTCACTTGCTTACGCAACCCGCGGAAATTATACCAAACCTCCGAAATCCAGCCAAAAAGGATACTTCGCAGGGTATATTGGTTGTCAGGGAGATAAAACAATGGAGGCAATTCAGACCTTACAGGAAATGCTCGTAAACTTACCCCAAAAACCAGACAGAATAGAGGCAATCCGTTCCGGCTTAATCGCTAAGATTCCCAGTAATAAACCCGAATTCAGGTCTTTGATTCCTGTAGTAAGAAGATGGCAGGAGTTTGGATACAAAGAAGACCCTTCTGTTGCAAAATCCCACGCTTATCCCAAACTTACCTTTCAGGATATCGTACAATTCTATAACAATAATCTCAAAGGGAAGCCAATGGTGATTACGATTGTGGGGGACAAATCCAAATTTGATCTGGATATGCTTCAAAAGTTTGGGAAAATCAGAAATGTAGAACTTAAGGAAATATACAGACATTAAACTCACGGAATCCATTCTTATTTTTATCGTTAAAATAGTAGAAAAAAAGCAATTTATATTAATATCCAGACAGAATGAAAAAAATATGGTTCGTTATTTTGGCGTTTCTGAGTATCGTCAATATAAATGCACAGGAATTACCGGTTTATACTGATTATCGTCAGTTGTATGATGAGGGGCTGGAACTTTATGACAAGAACTTATTTTCAGCAGCACATGCTAAATTCAATGATTTTTTACTGAAAACCAAAGAGCAAAACTGGATTAAACCCAATAGCCTTGTGGCAAATGCCCGGTTTTATCAGGCAACAAGTGCCTATTTTTCCGGTGCCCCTGATGCAGAAGAGCGATTGATTGATTTTATAGAAGAATATCAGGAGCATTCTCAGGTTCCTTTTGCACAGTATTGTGTCGGTGTAGCGTATTTTGACCGCTACAAATATAAAAAAGCTTTGCCTTATCTGAATGCCTGCGCTAAATCGGATCTGATAAAACTCAAAAACGAAAAAGTGTTTTCGGCAAAAGACAGGGATAAACTTATTTTCTCTCTGGGATACTGCTATATGATGGAAGCAGACGATGTAAATGCAGATAATCAGTTTGTGAGGATTAAAGATAAGCCCGGACCTTATCAGGAACCTGCCCTCTATTATCATTCCCTGATTTCCTATAAAAATGAAATTTACAAAGATGCTTATGAAGGATTCAGCAGGCTGGAAAGTTCGGCTCAATACGGGGGAAAAATGCCGCTTCTGATGGCAAACTGTCTTCTGATGGAGAAAAATTATGACGGACTTCAGAAACTCGCCGACAGAATGTCCAAAGACGAGCCGCAGGTCTCCTTTCTGGCTGCAAATGCCGCTTATGAAAGAAGAGATTACCCCAAGGCAGTTCAAATGTATGACGCTTATTGTGCAAAAACGCCCAAACCTGACAGGGTTACACTCCTTAGACACGGCTATTCCAATTACAAACTTTCTAAATACAAAGAGGCGATAAATCCGCTGGAAAAGGCTTCTTTTGGTAATTCTGATTCCATCGCTCAGGCGGCTTCCTATTATCTTGGATTCTGTTTCCAGAAAGAAAACCGACAGGATGATGCATTGTATGCCTACAAAGTGGCCGCTCAGAATACCACAGCCCAAAACGCTGAAATGGCTAAAGACGCGGCTTATCAGTATGCAAAGCTTTGTTTTGCTACCCAGAACTATGCGGATGCTATGACTGCACTTACCAGTCTGAATGAAAAGTATCCTGATGCTTCTTTTTCGGAAGAAACAAAGGAAATGATTGCTGAGATTTTTTCCTATTCTCAAAATTATGAGGACGCAATTCCTTTCTTTGAAAAAACCAATCTGGTTACCAACCGCGCAAAATCAGCCTATCAGTCTGCGTGTTTTTACTACGGGCTTGAGCATCTGAAAAGAGAGCAGTGGGAAGAAGCTGATTTATACCTTTCCAAAGCAGAAGCAAACCCTTTTGATGAAGATTTGTCTCTCTCTGCTGCTTTCTGGCTGGCAGAAATGCAATACAAGCAGAATAAATTCGATGCTGCAACCGGAAGATATGTGGAGTATATGAATAAACCCGGTGCAAAAAGTCATGAAATGTATCCTTATGCACAGTTTGGGCTTGCATGGTGCAACTTTAATCAGAAAAAATATAAGGACGCTTCCGTTAATTTTGAATCATTTTTGAAGAATTCCAAAAAAGGAGGAATCCCGCTGAATTATCAGGGTGATGCTTATGCCCGGCTGGGGGATATTGAGTTTCTTGCCAAAAACTACCCGAAAGCCATAAAAAATTATGAAAAGGTTATCAATGAGGATTTAAATGGTACTGAATATGCGCTATTGCAGGCGGGAGAATCTTATTACCGTACGAATAAATATGATCAGTCTATTACTACTTTTGAAAAACTAATCACTCAGTATCCTCAGTCTGAATTAAGGGATGAAGCACTGGACAGGGTTTCTGAAATTTATTATTCCTGGAAAAAAGACCTTGTAAAATCCGAGAAATACGCACAAATGCTTGTCAAGGCTTATCCGAGAAACCCGCTTGCGGCAGATGCCTACAACCGTCTTGGACTTATAGCCTATGAGCGGGAAAACACCCCCATGGCAATCACTTATTTTGAAAAAGTAATCAACGATTATACTTACGATACCAAAAACTGTAATATCGCGCTCAATAACCTCAGCAGTATTGTAACCCCCAATGAGTTTGATAATCTGCTGAAAGAGTATAAACTCAAAAATCCCAACTCTGATTCTCAGCTGAGTGACCTTACACTAAAGACAGCAAAAGACAGATATTATCTGGGAAGTTATGGCGCAGCGATAGAATTACTTACGAATTTCCTTTCAAGCAATCAGAAGGGAAAGGCAATGCTGGAGGCTTTATATCTGAGAGGAGAAAGCTATCGTAAAACAGACCAGTATTCACTTGCACTTTCAGATTTTGAAAAGGTATATTCAGACCCCGTACAGAATGAATTTGCAATCAGTGCGCTTTCATCAGCAGCGAGTATAAAATATGACCAGAGCGATTTTGACGGAAGCATTAATCTGTATAAACTAATGCAGAAAGAGGTACAGTCTCAGCAGGAAAAAACAGATCTTGCTTTTGGATTTGCCAGAAGTTACATGGCCAAAAAAGAATTTACCAATGCATTGACAAGCCTTGAGCCGATAGTCAATAGTGAGTCTCATGAACAGGATGAACTGATGAAAGCCCGTTTATGGAAAGGGAATTGTTTGTACGGAATGAAAAAATATGAAGAGGCAATTGCTTTGTATCAGGATGTGGTAAATCATAATGCTGACGATCTGGGGGCTGAGGCTCAGTATATGCAGGTAAGAACGTATTTTGCAAAAGGTCTGTATGAAGAATGTGTTGAAGCCGGAAAAATATCCAAAAATAATTATATGGACAGTGAGTGGAAAGACCGGGCTATTTTATGGATGGCAGAAGCAAGTGTGGAACTGAATAATATTTTTCAGGCAAAAAACCTTTTTGATGAAGTAGCGAAATCTACTCCTTATCCGGATATTCAGAAATATGCTCAGGACAGGCTGACTGCGCTGGAGTCCGGACAATAATTATTTTTACACTTAAAATTACTAAAAATTCAAAAGTATATGTTCAGCGTTAAATATAAATCGAATTTCATTCTGGGATTATTCCTCATGCTCTCCGGATTAGGGGCGTTTGCGCAGGGAGGAAATGACCCTAAAAATAATCCTATGGCAGGACAGGATAGCCTGATTCTTGAAAATGAAAGAATCTTCGATATTATGGAGAGCGAAAAAACGCCTGTATATTATCCTGTCAGGGAGATGGAAACCCCGGATGTCACAGAAATTCAGTTTTTATCCAAAGACTATTATTTCGATTCTAAAGTGGAAGCACCTGAAGTGTTGCCTGAAAAATTTGTGACACCCGAACCTAAAAAGGAAGATATTCCCAGACTGTTCAATCATTACGTCAAATTGGGGGTAGGGAAGTATCTTACCCCTTACGCAAGGCTCTATCTTGGCAGTAATCCCGATAAAGATGTAAGGTGGGGCGTGAATTTCCAGCATCTTTCTGCCCATCTGGATAAAATTCCACTTCGTAATTTCAGAAATGATGACTTGGGAGTACAGTTTTCTTCTGATAAAAAAAATCACTGGGAAGTTTCCTTAAAAGGCGGAAACAATCAGTATTTTCTGTACGGTACTCCGGCTGTTTATGAAATCAAAACGCCTTCTGATGCCATGAAAGATTCGCTCAGAAGAGGATTTTCCTATGCAGATGTTCGTTTTCAGGCGGATAATAAAGCCAACAGAGAGAAATTTTATTATAATATTCCGGTTTCCCTTACCAATATCTGGGACAGAAGAATTGCGGATAGTGTGTCCGGCAATTCAGAATATAATATCGGAATAAATCCCGATTTGGCTTTTTTCTTCAATGATTTTCTCAGTGCAGGGATTCAGCCTCAGGTTGTTTTTTCAATTGGGAAAATTGCAGACAATAGTACGAATCGTATCCTGACGAATACCCTCCCTTATGTGTCTTTTGAGAAAAAAGCAATTAAAGTAAAAGCGGGCGCCAATCTCGGATATTTTAATCAGTTTTCCGGGCCTGTAAAAGGAGATGATTTCAGGGTTTTTCCTTCTGTTGAAGCCGAATACAAAATCAGCAGGCTTTCGATGTCGGTACTTGCGGGATATAAAGGAGGTTTTCTGAATAATACATACAGAGATATGCTTTCTACTTGCCGTTATCTGGACCCTTCCGCTCAGATTCGCCCCACAATTGAAAAAATGAATGTTTTTATTGGTTCCAAAGCCGTTGTGAAATCCCGGTATGATATAAACTTTCTGGCCTCTTACCGCAAGCTGGAAAGTCCGTTACTGTACACAGGGTTTGAAAATAATGGATTGATTCAGGCGGTGTACG
Organism: Bacteroidia bacterium; assembly: GCA_019695295.1. Classification (GTDB taxonomy): domain Bacteria; phylum Bacteroidota; class Bacteroidia; order J057; family J057; genus JAAFHL01. The sequence continues at coordinate 60,817 of JAIBAH010000002.1, forward strand.
ATTCCTTAACCACCAATGTAGGCGTTGAGCTGGAAACCAACTATTCTGTTTTGCAGGAAATGCAGATTGGGGGAGCAATCGTATATAATTATTTTAAAACCACTTCTGCAAAAGCTTATTTCGGAGTTGCTCCGTTAGAGTTAAGGCTTTTCAGCAGACTTCAGTTTTTAGAAAACAGACTGAACCTCAGACCTGCGTTTTATCTGTACAGTAAAACACCGATGGGGCTTACTAATCAGGGGGCGGTTGCTTACAGGGGAATTACTCCGGATTTTAACATAAATGCTGAATATCGTATTACTGAACGGTTTTCTGCCTGGGTACAGTTTAATAATATGTTTGCGGCCAATAATTTTCGCTACTACGGTTACCCTGAAAGACGATTTGATTTTCTGGGTGGGATAGGATTTATTTTTTAAGGAATATGAATACAACTGCTTTGCTTTTTGGGGCTACCGGACTTACGGGTTCTGCCCTTCTGGATTTGTTGCTGAAAGAAGATAGAATTGGTAAGGTCAAGATTTTTGTCCGTAAACCCACGGGAATCTCTCATCCCAAATTAACGGAAATTATCTTTGATTTTGATGCTATGGATAAACCGGAGGAAATAAAGGGGGATTATCTTTTTAGCTGCCTGGGTACAACCCTGAAAAAAGCCGGATCAAAAGCTGTGCAGCAAAAAATTGACAGGGATTATCCGGTAAAAATCGCACAGATTGCCGCCCAAAACGGGGTAGGGAAGTATCTCATGGTTTCCTCTGTGGGTGCAGATGCCCGGTCCGGTAATTTTTATCTTCGAACCAAAGGTGAAATGGAAAATGGCGTTATTGAGGCTATGACAGCCGAAAAAACCCGTATTTTCAGGCCTTCTTTTTTGTTGGGTGACCGAAAAGAATCCCGGCTGGGAGAAAAAATCGGGATTATTCTGGCAAGACTCCTGAATCCGCTTTTTGTTGGAGGAATAAGAAAATACAAAGGAATTGATGTCGTTCTGCTTTCCAAATCCATGCTTTATACAGCCCTTACCGGTAAGTCGGGACTGATTTACGAGTATGATGATTTTTTCAGAATGTAATTTTCTGTCAGTAGGTTAGTGATTCAAAAACTCATACACTCCTTCTTCGGTATGAAGTGTGAGTTTATTGCCCTCATGCTGATAACATCTTCCGATAATTTTGGCTTCAATATTGAAAGAAGCGGCAATGGAAATCAGTGATTCAGCGGTTTTTTCGTCCGTATAAATTTCAAGACGATGTCCCATATTCAGGGTTTGATACATCTCTTTCAAAGAAATTCTGGAAGAAGACTGAATCATTCTGAATACCGGCGGAATTTCAAAAAGATTATCTTTAACAATATGCAGGTTTTCTACAAACTTCAGGCATTTCGTCTGTGCCCCTCCTGTACAGTGAATCATTCCGTGAATATCATTTCTGTGTTTACTGAAAATTTCCCGTATTACCGGAAGATAAGTTCTTGTTGGACTTAACAGTAATTTCCCTACATTCAGCGGGCTGTTTTCATAAGAATCTGTAAGAGAATGTTTTCCGCAGTATGCGAGGTCTTCCGGAATATTTTTGTCAAAAGTTTCGGGATAAATTGTTTTATATTTTTCGGACAAAACTTCATGTCTTGCATTGGTCAGTCCGTTACTGCCAATTCCACTGTTATATTCATTTTCATACGTAGCTTTTCCTGCACTCGCAAACCCAACAATCACACTGCCATTCCCAATTTTCTCATTGGTAATCACATCTGAGCGTTTCATTCTGCAAAAAATAGTAGAGTCCAGAACGAGCGTCTGCACGAGGTCTCCCAAATCAGCCGTTTCGCCACCGGTATTGATAATATTAATGCCCATTTCTCTCAGGGTTTCAAAAAACATCTCCATTCCGTTGAGGATTTCCGATAAAACTTCACGGGGAATCCGGAATTTATTTCTTCCGATTGTATTGGAAACCAAAAAGTCATTGTCTGCCCCCACACACAGTAAATCATCCAGATTCATAACGATTGCGTCCTGTACAAGCGTGTGCCAAACCGAAACATCCCCCGTCTCTTTCCAGTACATATAAGCCAAAGCAGACTTTGTACCGGCACCGTCTGCATGCATTAAATTGCAATATTCGGGGTCTCCACCGGTAAAATCCGGCAATACCTTACTGAAAGCTCTGGGATAAAGCCCTTTATCTAAGTTGCGGATTGCAAAATGAACATCTTCTTTGCCGGAGGATACGCCTCGTTTTGAATAATTGGTTTCCATTTCTGTAGTAGCGATTAATGAAATTCGCTGCAAAGGTAAAATTATTTTTTTGTTTTTTGAAGGAAACTATAAAAACTAAATTAGTACCTATTGTTTTTTTTATTTCAAAATAATCAAAAGCTTTACAAATATAATCAGTTTCTTTGGATCCAGACTAAGACACTTAACTGGCTAAATCCGAAACTCCATCACCAGGACTACAAAACAGCACTATGTTTGTATTGGCGGCATACATGGAAACTATATTCGTTTCCTGCGGTGTATATATTATTGATATTTCGAAATATTATCTCCCGAAAACAGAGTTGAAAAAAAACTAAAAATAATTGCTTAAATAAAAATTATATTAGTATATTTGCAATAAATATTAGTAAAACGGAAGTTCACATTTTAACGGTCTTTGTACTTATGAAACCAATTAATAATTATCCTGATCATGAAGTAAAAAAGTATGCTTTAGTTCCCTTCATCGGAAATATTCCTTTCTATAAAATAAAAGGATTTAGTATCGCATTTGTCCTGATTATTGTATCTAACCTGCTGACTAACAGCTTTTTTAATCCTGATATTTTTGGAAATATCAGAAGTAAAAAAGGTGAAAAGCTGTATTTATCAGAAAGGGCAGCTATTTACGTATCGGATATAACGTCTTTCGAAGAAAAAGTGAGAGAAGTATCCCAAAAACTCGAAATACCTCCTGAGTGGTTAATGTCTGTTATGTATTCTGAATCCCGTTTTGATGCTGCTGCAGTTAATATTAAAGGTAGTGGCGCCGTAGGCTTAATTCAGTTTATGCCGGCTACTGCTATTGAATTAGGTACTACAACCGCTCATTTACAAAGGCTTACACATACAGGACAACTGGATTATGTGTTTCAGTATTTGAATAAAATTAAGTCAAAATATGGAAAATTTGAAAATCTGACTGATTTATACCTTGGAATATTATATCCGAAAGCCATAAAAGGCGACGATTGCTATATTTTATATACTAAATCTTCCATTCATTATAAACAAAATTCAGGCCTTGATGAAAATAAAGACGGCGCTGTAACAGTTGGAGATATTCATAAAAGAATGATTCGTTTATATCCTAAAGCTTACGAAACCAAAATGATTCAGTGACTTGTAATACTTACGTATTTACACGATAAAGTATTGATAGTTAGTAATTTAAAAAACTGCTGTAATCCACAGATTCAGCAGTTTTATTTTTTTAAATAGAAACCAAAAATACTATAATAGTTTCTATAAATGCGACACGGGTTTTTTAATAAAGACTAAAAATGTAAATTCAAAAAATCGTAATAATTTTCTTTCTATTTCATTTCCGGCAGTAGGGTAGGGAAGAAGCGGGAATAAACAGGTTAGAATCATATTGTATCCTTTAGCCGAAGCACAACGCATTTGTGAAATTTCTTAAAAACCTAAAAAACCGAATTGGTTTCTTTTTGTACACGACAGATTTCTAATAAAACCAAAAATGTAAATTCCGGAAAATGTAATAATATTCTTTCTTTTCCATTTCGGACAGGGTAGGGAAGAGGCGAAAAAAAAACAGACTATAAATGTGTTTTGTGATTTTTGGATAGAAACTTAAAAAACTATATTGGTTTCTAATATGCAGCCAGAACTTTTTAAACAACACTACGGGGTGCGATCTGTACAGGATATTTTTACCCATCCTTCAACTGCAAGGGAATTGGTACGAACAGGGGCGAGGAGAACAGAGTCTATTTTATCTGCAAAGGAGGCGGGGCAAATCAAAAAGGTGTTGTCCGGCAGGTTTTTACCCTGAATATTTTTCAAAAAATCGCCGTTGTAAACCTCACATCCGCTCAGAACAATCAGTGGATTCGGTTCTTGGGTGCTGTCTGCATAAACCCATCTTTCGTTGGGATATTTTGCTTTTTCGAGGGTTAGGGTTTGATAGTTTTCGATTTGCCTGCGGTAATAATAGTCGTAAGTTCCCTGTAAGGGAGTATCAGAAAACATCACTTTGTAAAAAATAGCGGAACTCATCATCACTCCAGTAAAGGTAGCAATACCAAGTCCAATCCGGAAACTACAGGAAAAACGCTCCTTTCCAAAGGCATAATTCGCTACAAAAATCATGATAAAGGGAATAAGCGGAGCGTAATAACGGGTTTCCTGGACATAAGTATAATTGGCGAGTGTACCCACCTGAAACGCAATCGTAATCAGAGACAGATATAAATAAGGAATGACCGTTGTCCCAAGCGTAATGAGTCCCAGAGTATTAAAAGAGTGACTCATACTTTGTTCTTTAAATAGCGAAAAGATTCCTTTTTTTATATAAATAAAGGTAATCAGAAAGGTTATTGTCAGGCCAATGATACGTAGAAGGTAACTGAAAGGATGATGGTAATCGCCAAAGCTATTTCCTTCAATTATCGTGTAAACCGGATTTAAAAAGAAGAAAAATTTAGTGATAAAATCATCTGCTTTCAGGAGATTTTGGGGGTAAAATCCTTTTCCGAAGTCTGCAATCTGTAAAGCACCCTTTGCAGGGGTATAATCATAAAGCGATTGAGCATAGAAATACAGTAACCCGTAAACAAAAGTAAAAACAAGTGCAGGGGCGATATATTTTTTAAAGTTTTGGGTTTCTATTATTTTCCAGCATAAAAAAAACAAAATCCCTGCTGTAACCGGATAATAGGCGAATCGGAAAAAAGTGGAAAGAAACATGAAAATCCCCATTAGGATTCCTGTCAACACCCCGTTCAGTTTTTCTTTTTCAAAATACAGAAAAGCAATCACCGTCCCCATAAGACTTATCAGGGAGAGAAGACAGGTAGTCGTAAGATAATGAATAGGGGAGAAGGATACCGTAAAAAACAGCAGCAGAAAGTTCAGGGTAATCCGATGGGTTTCCAGAGCTAACAGTAAAAGGATAAAAGTCGCATAAAACCCAAACAGGGCAAAATATTCTATCAGCATGGAAGTTTTGTAGAAGTCTTTTACCGATGAATTGACCGCTGACAAAAAATAGGAATACCCCGCCGGCCAGGCCAATTCCGGCGAACAGATTTCACTTTTGAGGGTGAGAGAATCCGTATTGCATTTTGAATAGCCTTTTCCTTCCTGAATCTGATAGGCAGAATGAATCTGACGGCATTTATCCGGTTTAAAGTTCCGGAAATATTCCTGATGCCATATATTTACAAGAATAAGTGCTGATAACAGAATCAGTGATACAACTCCGGAAGAAAAAGTATTGTAAAAACGCTCCTTTACCATTCTGAATTTTGTCCTTTTTTGTTATCAGGGTCTTTCCGGCTCTTTCTAAGTTGTTGTAAAAACTTGATTTCCTCAGATTTAAGGGCTTCCAGCATTTCTTTTGCTTTATCAATCGGAATAGAATCATACTGATGCAAGGTTGGAAGTCCTTCTGTATTGACGGTATTGGAATAAAAATTGAATTTATCGCGATATTCCCTGGCAGACATACTGTCATCTTCCTCTTCTTCTTCGGGTTCCTTCTCTTCTTCCGGTTGATTTTTTAATTGTTTCAGGAGAAGTTCGTAGTTATAACGGGCGGTTTCGTTGGAGGGGTCAGCTTCCAGTGCTTTTCTGAACTGTTCAATTGCGTCCTTTTTTTTATCCTTTTGAATAAGAAGATACCCAATGGAATTAAATACTTTTCCTTTTGTAACAGGATTTTCGGTTTTTTCAGCATTATGTAAAAGCGAAAGCGCTACTTCACCGGAGTCTATTTTTAAATAACACTGAGCAAGATTGAATTGTAGTTCAGCTGCGTCTTCGGGGTATTTTTCCATGAGTTTTTTATAGGCTGAAATTGCTTCCGGGTACTTTTTCTGATAATATAATTCATTGGCTTTCTCAAACCCCTGGGTGGTAGGTAAAAATGCCAGTAATACAATAAAAGCAAAAGCAAGTCCTTTCATGATTCCTGTGTTTTGGTTTTTTGGTGAGGAAGTAAAAAAAGAGTGATTGCCCAACAGGCAAAAGCCAGCAGTGCAAAATAATAATATTTACTGTTTGCCACCGTTTCGTATTTTTGTGCCATTGGGGAAGAAGAGAGCGACTGGAGTTCCTCTGTTAAAGACTTAAGATTAGCGGACGGGTTGTCGAGTGATATAAAAGGCGTTTCCATTTTCGCACTCAGTTCCTTCAGAAAAGACTCATTCATAACAGAATTTACAAGACTACCATCCGTTCTGTGTTTATGTCCTCTGAGTTTTCCTCCGCTCATATCAGGTACAGCCGCTCCCTGAGGAGTTCCTACCCCAACCACAAATACATTAATATGATTTCGCTTAAACTTATCCAGAACGGACTGAAAACCATCACCGAAATTTTCCCCGTCTGTTACTAATACCACTGCTTTATTGACCCTGTCCGATTTCTTTTCAGGGCCGTAAAGCCTTTCATTTACCATTTGCAGACCGCTTCTCAAATCTGTTCCGGTATGAGCAAACTGACTCGTATTCGATAATTCAAGGAATAAATTCAGCGCCTTATTGTCCCGGGTAGCCGGACATTGAACATAAGCGTCCGAAGCAAATACAATGATTCCTATTTGATTTCCTTTCAGGTTGTCAATCAGATATTTGAGTTCTTTTTTGGCTTTATCAAGACGGGAAGGACGCACATCGTCGGCATTCATGCTTGCAGATACATCCAGCAGAATATAAATTTCCTTTCCCATAAGGCTCAGTCCTTTGTCGTTTTTTCCCCAGTGTGGACCCAGCAATGCGATAAAAGCAAAGATAATTCCTCCAATTCTCAGTAAATTTTTAAGGAATGGGAAAGCAACAGCGTAATCTACAGGATCAAACCAAAGCTGAATTACCCGTCTGGTTCGTCTGTAAATCAGTAAAATAAGCATCAAAGCGAAAGGAATCGCTACAAACCATAAAATATGTTCAGAATAAGAAAATCCCATTTAATGATTATTTCACTGCTAAAAAGCCTTCAAAATTATCAAAAAAAAACGAATACGGGAAAAATAATTAGAAAAATCGTGTTTATTGCACGAAATGAGCGAAAATAAGGAATCATTTATCCCTAATTTATCGATTTATTCTTCCTCCATTTCGTCCCGCTTGTATTCACCATTTACAATATTTGCCCCTTTTACGGGGAAATAAACGCCTTCAGAAGGCAAAGTCTGAAATCCGATTTTTCCGTTTTGCTGAGAATAATTGTGAAGCGGATATTTTGAAATGGTTACTTTTTCGGATTTGGGATTTTCGGTATAAAAGAGATACTCTCCCTCTTCTCCGTGAATGAGCGCACTTTCCGGCAAAGTATATAATTCCTGAATTCCTGTCTCAATATGGGCAGTAACCTGCATTTCCGGTAGAATGATGATTCCTTTGGGTGCAGAAAATGGGATATGGAGCATAGCCGTTTTATGCTGAGCGTCGAGCTCTTTTCCAATGTATTCTATCTTTCCGTTTACAGGAGGAATGCCGCTGTCAGCAAAAGTAAGCTGAACCGACTGACCGATTTTTACTTTCTGTATATCTTTTTCGTAGATAAACACATCTGCATGAAGGTCATCCAGATTATTGATGTGTGCCAGGACTGTACCTTCGGTAGCCGGTGCCCCCAAAGTAACCGGAAAATGAGATACAAATCCGGAAATGGGGGATTTTAAAGTAAAAGTACTGATAAAAGGTGTTCCGTAAACCAGTGTTTCCGAAGGGATTTCAGCAATCCTGAGCATAGCCGCCGCCGACTGTAGCCGGGATTCAGCAATCAGGATTTTGGATTGTACTTCCTGCAGGTTTTTTAATGCCCCCACATTTTCAGACTGAAGTGCTTTCTGACGGGATTCCTCCTGTCTTAAAAAGGATAACTCTCCCTGAAGTAAAAGATATTGTTCCTGATACTGAATCAAGTCAGGTACACTAAGCTCCAGAATCGCCTGTCCTTTGGTGATATATTGTCCTTCCTTTGCAAAAAATCGTTTTACAGTGCCCCTGAACGGAGATGCAATATCCGCCTGAGCATTGGCAAGAATCGTTACTTTTCCGTTTCCCCTGATTCGGAAGGGAAACATACTTTTCTCAGCCTGTTCAAACTGAATATCCGCTGCCATTAATTTACTCTGACCCAGCGTGAGGCTGTTTTCTTCAGCACTGATTGAATCGGATTTTTCGGAAGAAACTTCGGGGGCTCCCTTTTTGGACTCCCCGCAACCCATAAAAATAAGAAAAATGAACAGAAGAATATATAAAAGATATTTCATGATATTGTTTTTTTTGAATGAATAAATTAGTGAAGGAATTAAAAGTTAGGCTTTTCTGAAAAAACACTGAGTTTCAGTACAGCAGAATTGTATTTCAAAAGGGCGTCCAGTCTTTGACTGTAAATCAGATAAGCTTCTTTCGTAAGGATTAAATATTCCAGTGCGGTGATTTCTCCCAGTCGGGAAAGCTTGGCGGCGGATTCCAGCGTTTGCTTTGCCTGTGGCATCAGAAGTGCATCAATTTGTTCCAGTTGATTTTTGGCAGAAAGATACTCGTTTTCGACTTCAGCATAAGTTTGCTCCAGTTCATATTTAGCCCTTTCTATTTGGTTTTTAGCAATTTCGATATCTAACTGAGCCGCCTGAACAAAACGCTGATTGTTTTTTTTGTAAACCGGAATGCTCATGCCTACTCCGGCAACCGGAATGACAAACGACTGAAAAGGATTAATCTGCTGCATAAGGGAAACATTCCAAACGGGAAGATACTTTAAATCCGACTGTATTTTCTTTTCCATTGCGAGCCGCTGATTTTCCATCAGATATTGAATGTACGGCAGATTGTCAAAATCCGGTTTTGCCGGGGGATTCATTGGCGTAAAATTATCCAGTATCAGCAGGCTGTCCGGAATCCCCGTAAAGGATTTCAGCAACCGGAGAGAAAGTTTTTCTTCAGTTTCTATAATCCGGGTTTTATGCTGAATTTCAATGTATTTAGATTCGATATTCATTTTTTCCAGCGAATTGATGATACCGGTTTTGTACTCAATTTCCGCCACCTTCAGAAAAGGGGAAAATGTGCTGTCCTGTTGTTTGAGAAAAGCCTTCTGTGCCTGAAAAAACAAGACATTCTGATAAAGCCATCTCGTTTTTTGGATAATCTCAAATTCTGTCATTGTTTTCTCTGCCCTGGAAACCCTGACTTCCTGTTCCAGTACTTTTGCATTTTGTTTATACACTCTGGGGTTTTCAAAAGCCTGAGAGCCTTCAAAATTCATATAGTAATTATTCAGCGGGTCGGGCGTGCCGGCTTTCAGTTCCGGATTGGGAAGCGTAAATGCCGTTTCGGTAAGAATTTCTTTCTGACGGATTCTGTAGTCCGCACCCGATAAGGAGGGATGATACTTAAGTGCCTGAGCTATCGCTTCTTTTTCGGAAAACGCTCTTTGTCCGGCGGCAAAATACCCTGTAAAAACAAATAATAAGAGAAAAACCGGCTTACGCCTGAATTTCTGTTTGCAGGTAAAAAATATTTCTACCAGTTTCTCATGGATTCCTGTAAACAAACTTTGTGCATTTTCCGGAGTGTCTTTTTCAGTGCTTTCCTGTTCCTCATTTTTTTCATCAGGATTACCCTGGAGTGAAGTGGGGGAGTCGGGATTCTGCTTATTCTTACTGAAAATGAAATAGATGATGGGCAAAACAATTAAGGTAAGTAATGTGGCACTGCACAATCCGCCAATCACTACCGTTGCCAGGGGTTTTTGAACTTCTGCTCCGGCTCCTTCAGAAAAAGCCATTGGGAAAAAACCCAGAGAAGCTACAGTTGCCGTCATAATTACAGGACGGAGCCTTTCTGCTGTACCCACAAGAATGATTTCTCTGACGGTGGTTAAGTAGCTGTTTTCCAGCTCATTAAATTTACTGATTAAAACCATTCCATTGAGTACTGCTACGCCGAATAATGCTATAAATCCCACTCCGGCAGAAATACTGAAAGGCATATCCCTGAGCCATAAAGCGATGATTCCCCCCATCATCGAAAACGGTACTGCACTGAAAATGATAAAGGTTTCCTTCCACCGGCTAAAGGTGATATACAACAAAATGATAATCAGCAAAAGCGCGACCGGAACCACTACTTTCAGCCGGTTTTGTGCACTAATGAGGTTTTCAAACTGTCCGCCGTACGCAAGTCTGTATCCTTCCGGCAATTTTATCTTTTCCTGAATGGTTTTCTGAATATCCGAAACCACGCTTTGTATGTCTCTTCCTCTTACATTCAGGCTTACATTGAGGTTTCTTTCGCCTTCTTCCCTGAATACAGCCATCGGAGCCGGCTTGATCTCGAAATCAGCAAGTTCCCCCAACGGGATTTGATTGCCCTGACCGGTGGTAATCAGTAATTGTTTGATGTCATCGGTTTTTTGAATACTATCGAGTTCCATTTTTACTACGATATCAAAACGCTGGTTATTTTCATATAAAATACCTGCTACCTTGCCTGCAACGGCGGTTTGAAGCAATGTACTGACCTCTTCTGCGGAAACGCCATAACGAAGCAGATTATCCCGGTTGTAGGTGATGAAAAGCTGCGGAAGGCCTTCGGCTTTGGCGATACTGATATCGGTTGCTCCCGGTATTTTATGAATTGCCTTTTGTATTTTATTGCCGGTACTCAGCAGTTTATCCAGGTCATTGCCTAATATTTTGATAATCACGTCGGTTTTAGCTCCTGTCATAAGTTCATTGAAACGCATTGCAATCGGTTGTTGAATCGAAATAAAGACCCCCGGAATCTGAGAAAGTTCCTCTTCCAGCAGGGTTTCAAATTCTTTACGGGTATGACATCGTTTCCATTTTTCCTTGTCGTGCATTGTCAGCACCATATCCATTTCTTCGATACTCATGGGGTCCATCGGGATTTCAGAAGTACCAATTTTTCCGGTGCAACTTTTCAGCTCGTCAGGAAATGCTTTTGTAAGTCTTTGGTTGATTAAGGAAGCACTCTTTACCATTTGGGAGATAGAAGTCCCCGGCAGCATTCTCACTTCTATTGCATAATCCCTTTCATCCAGTTGCGGGATAAATTCACTGCCCAGATTTCCAAAGAGCCAGAAAGAAAATGCCAGTGCCACAAGCGCGACTGTCAGGATTATGTAGCGGGTTTTCAGGGAGAAATCCAGGACAGGCATGTAAAGACGGGTGAGGTAGTCCAGAAATTTTTCGGAAATGGGTTTTTTATCTCCTTTTTGAAAACGAAGCAATAAATCACTCATCATCGGGACGTACGTAAGCGAAAGAATAATTGCACCCAACAGGGCAAAAATCACAGTCAGTGCCATGGGTTTAAACATTTTTCCTTCTATCCCGGATAAAGTGAGCAGGGGTAAATAAACGATGAGAATAATAATTTGTCCGAAAATCGAACTTTGAACCATTTGAGTGCTTGCCTGAAGAATGGTTTCACTTTTACTCCTTTGCTGTGCCTTTCGCAGAATATGAATACAGTTCTCTACAATGATTACTGCCCCATCTACAATCAACCCAAAATCAATCGCTCCGAGGCTCATTAAGTTTCCCGATACATTAAAAACGACCATCATGGAAATGGCAAAAAGCATGGAAAGCGGAATTACCGAAGCGACAATGATACCGGCCCTCAGATTTCCGAGCAGAAGTACCAATACGAAAATTACTATCACTCCTCCTTCCAGCAGGTTTTTAGATACGGTTTGTATCGTTCTGTCTATCAGTTCTTCCCGGTTCAGATAAGGGACCAGTTTCACTCCTTTCGGCAGCGTTTTTTCTACCTGTTTGAGTCTTTCCTTGATTTTCCCGATGACCATCCGGGAGTTTCCTCCCTTCAGCATAAGAATAATCCCTCCTACGGCCTCCCCGTTACCGTGGGTAAGTGCTCCGTATCGTACCGCACTGCCTTCTTCAATTTTGGCTACTTCTCTGAGGCTTACCGGAATACTTCCGTTGTATTTAATAAAGGTATTTCCCAGTTCTTCCTTGTTTTTTACTAATCCCACGCCTCTGATGAAAAAGTTCTGATTGTCTTTTTCTATGTAGGCAGCACCTGTATTATTATTGCTTTTTTCTACAGCCTGAAAAATCTCTGAAAGTGTTGTTCCTGTCGATTTCAGCGTCTGAGGAGAAACTACGATATGATATTGCTTTAAAAATCCTCCAAAACTACTCACTTCCGCTACACCTTCCGTTCCGAGTAATTGTTTTTTTACCACCCAATCCTGCAAAGTCCTGAGTTTTGTCAGGGTAAAATTGGTGTCATTGGGATTGTCCGGCTTGAGAATATACTGATAGATTTCTCCCAGACCGGTCGTGACAGGCAGCATTTGAGGCGAGCCAAACCCCTGAGGGATTCCTTCTTTTACTTCCGAAAGCCTTTCAGAAACCATACTCCGGATTTTGATGATGTCTGTGCCTTCTTCAAACTCTATGGTTATAATCGAAAGGCCGAACTGCGAAACAGAGCGGATGTTGGTTTTTCCCTGAATATTGGCCATCGCAATTTCGATAGGGTAGGTTACAAACTGCTCCATTTCAACGGCTGAAAGATTAGGGCTTTGTGTGGCAATCACTACCTGATTATTGGTGATATCCGGAATAGCATCCAAAGGGAGTTTCTGAAGGGAACTGATTCCCCAGATAATCCACCCGAGCATCAGGGCAGCGATTATAATTTTATTATTTATGCTTAGTTGAATGATTTTGTATATCATTGCTGTGATTTGATGAATGTAAAAAGTAAGCGGTATATCGAAAACAGACTCAGTTATCCTGAGTGTATTCTATCTTTCGAACGGAAATTTAATTCTGTATCCAAAGACTAAAAGAATGAAACACAAGTCAAAGCCTGCTTATATGAAAACAATGCGTCAAAGACTTGCCGATACCAAAAAAAATAAGATTTTTTACTTTTACACAACGTTTTTCGGGGGCTGAAAAACGACATTTACAACCATACTGTTGAATCCTTTTTCATCTGTAAGAGGGATTTTGTAAGGGATATCAGATACAGTTTCATGTTTACTTTTTAAAGGTGTTTGAAACTGAAAATCCTTATAAAGAATTAGTGTTTCACTGTGCTGATGCTGAAAAGGAAGGTCATTGTGTTCAGAATCATTCTGAGTATGATTATCATCAAAATAATGCATATAAACGAAATCCAGCAGTGAAACCGGAGTTTTACTTTCGAGATTATGCTTTTGGTAATGTTTATACAGATTGGGTAACTCCACTACTTCCCTCCCAAACAGATTGACTGTAAGGAACTGAAAAATCAGTAAAAGAGTGAAGGTAAATTTCATATCCGGAAATTTCAAATTTATAGTCTAACTGATTCTTTGTAAAATTGTTTAACGGACTGACTAAAATTAAAGCGGTTTATTTTGTAGAACCCGGCTTTGGATTCTTACGGAAAGGAGCATTTTCATGACAGTCAGTAAGAATCCAAAGTAATTTTTTGATAAAACTAAAGTGCAAAGATGTTCTTATTCCGGAGTTCCTTGAGGCTTTTGGGAAGGCAGAGAATGATATCCGTTGCAGTAAGGGTTTCATGCTCGCCATAATATTTAAGGTAAACATCTCCTGCAAGTCCGTGCCAGTAAACTCCTGTAATACAGGCTTGTAGTGGGGTTTGTCCCTGTGCCAGCAATCCCGTTATAATTCCGGTAAGAACATCTCCCATTCCGGCGGTAGCCATTCCCGGATTACCGGTTGTATTAAAATAAGTGTTTCCATCGGGGCAAATAATGGCAGTGTGAGCACCTTTCAGTACGATATAGACTTTATGCTCTTTGGCATACTGCTGAGCGTCGAGCAGTCTGTACCAGTCGTCTTTGGATTTTCCGGTAAGCCTTTCCAGTTCACGGGGATGAGGAGTAAGAATTGCATTGTCCGGAAGTAATTTTTGAGTCTCCACATTATCCGCTATAAGGTTAATTGCATCTGCATCCAGCACGACTGAAGGATGATTCTCTTCCATCATCTGTCTGAATACTTCCCTGAGGAAGTTTTGGGTTTCCGGATGAGTTCCTAAGCCCGGCCCAATTGCAATTGCATTGTACTGACTGAGGTTAAGGTGATTGGGAAAAGTGAGGTATTGTTCATGATCATCTGTAATGACCATGAGTTCAGGGGCTGACGTCTGAAGGATATTATAGCCGCATTGAGGCGTCATCATCGTTACTAATCCTGCTCCGGTCTTGATACAGGCTTTTCCTGCCAAAACCGATGCACCGATTTTTCCGTGACTACCCGCAGCAATCAAAACATGTCCGTAGTTTCCTTTATGAGAGAATTTTTTTCGGGGTCGAAACTGATTCCGGATAAAATCTTCGGTCAGATAATAGTAATTGCTTTCAACTTTTTCAAAATAATCCGGATGTAAGCCAATATCCAATACCTTCCATTCTCCCACAAAGACTTCATTCTGAGGCAGGAAAAAAGCCAGTTTGGGTACCTGAAACGTATAGGTATAATGAGCATGGAGAATTGCGCCGGGTGGAGTAGGGGGGTCTGCAAAAAGCCCGCTCGGCACATCAATAGCGATACGGGTCTTGCCGGAATGATTGAGGTGTTTTATTACGGATTCAGTGATTTCATCCGGACTTTTGCTTAAGCCTATCCCGAAGATTGCGTCTATGATGATTGCATTACTTTCAATTTCAGGAAGTTTGTCTTCATTGTAAATGGGAATAATACTATCCGATTCTTCCAGTAAACGGTAATTTCTGTCACAATCCGGACTTAAAGTATCGCTATAAAAGACAACATAAATTTTTACATTTCTTCCCTCTTCTTTGGCTAATCTTCCGATGACGAGGCCGTCTCCTCCATTATTTCCCATTCCGCAGAAAATATGAAGCGGAGTATTATTCCTCAACTCCTCCTCCCACTTTTCCCTTATTTCATACCAGGTCATAGTGGCAGCCCTTTCCATTAACTGAAAGGAATGAATCGGTTCATTATCAATTGTGTACTGATCCCATTCCCTGATTTGTTTTACTGTTAAAATTTTCATAAAATAATTATGGTTGTTTGATATTGGATAAAATATAATTTCTGCTGACTCCAGGTCTTGTTTCAAAATTTATTTACTGTACAAATATAGAAGTTTCTGAATTCATATACATTATTCATAAAAAAAAAATAATGGATTCTTGGGTATTTTTGCACGGTTTGTAAAAAAATAAGAATGGTGGCATGTTCGAATTAAATTCCCGCATAACTCCAAAGTACCTTTCGTTTGATTTTGCTCCTTTTTGTTTTCAGGATTTTTTTTATTATCTGAAAATTATGATTTTGCAAACTAACAAGGATGTCAAAGGGATGAATTTTCTTAATCTTAATTTACTTCTCAAATGCAAAATACATAAGATTAACAAGTTTTATATCCGGAATTTAATTCTTCTACAAAGGTTTATATGATATACATCGAAAGCTGAACATAATATGTGATTTTTTTATTGACATTTTTTCTATACCCTAAATAGCTTATTTTTGTCGTGTACTAAAAAAATGCTCTTAAATCAGTCAGGAAAAGGTTATTATATTTATAACATCGAAGTATTGTGAGATAATTAAAAAATAAATTTTACGGAAGTTTAAAAAAAATCTACTTTTGCAATTTCAAAAAAATATGATTTTCAGGACTGATTAAGTTAATATTATATCTCATGAACTCAAAAAAAATTTTATTGATTTTTCTTCAGATTTTGCCTTTGTTGAGTATAGCTCAACAACCCCCTTGCCGCGAAGTAGTAGGTTATTATGCCGGGTGGCAATGGTATGACAGAAATAAGCTCATGAATCCTCAGAGCGTACCTTATAGTAAATATACGGTTTTAACTTATGCTTTCTTTCAGCCTCAGCCTGACGGAACCATTAAGATTTCTGATCCGTGGGGGGATAAAAATCAGCTTTTGGGGCCTATCAACTGGTCAACTGCTCCTGCTGGATATGATACACAATATGACTTTGGGAATGCAGCCTATCATCAGCCCAATCAGAAGCTGAGCGATTATGCACATCAGGGTGGTTGCAAACTGATGGTTTCCGTAGGGGGATGGACTTATTCCACCCACTTTCCCGCTATTGCTGCAAGTCCTTCATTAAGAGCTACTTTTGCCCATGATTGTAATTCAATGGTTAAACTTTACGGTCTTGACGGAATAGACATAGACTGGGAATATCCGGGTACAGCAACCGATAAGCAAAACTATACGATTCTCCTGCAGCAGTTGAGAGACTCTCTGGATGCTATTGAACCTCAAATGGGAAGAGAACTTATGCTGACAATTGCAGCGGGTGCTTCTCCTTCTCATATTTCTTATGTAGAATGGAATAATGTAATGAGTATTCTGGATTTTGTGAATATGATGACGTATGATTTTTATGGTACCTGGGATAACTTTACCAACCACAATGCACCTTTAAATCCGGTTACAAGCGGTGCTCAGCCCGGATTCAGCTGCTCAGAAGCTGTGAACAACCTCCTCGCTCAGGGAGTACCTGCTGATAAAATTACGATGGGGGTGGCTTTTTACGGTCGTTCGCAGATGACACCCGGAGCCCCTGATGTTTATGTGACAAGTACCGGACAGGCTGATAACGGGCATTTCGGGGCAGATGAGGGAACTCCTTTATATTATAATATCATGTCGGTAATAGATGAGTTTGATTATCACTGGGATAATAATGCGCAGGTACCCTACCTTACAGGGAAAACCACAAATTCGTTTGTCTCCTATGATGACGAAACTTCGATTGAATTAAAAGCCGCTTTTATTAATACAAAAGCCCTCAGAGGGGCAATTATCTGGGAAATTTCCGGTGATTATATAGAAAATACTGCCAATCCCGGTACAATCGCTTCGACCCCTCTGATTGACAGGTTAAACTATACCTTTTGTAACGGAAATGTTGGAATTCCGGAGCCTGATATATTAAAGGTTAAGGTTTATCCCAATCCCGTGAGTCAAAAAACCGGTATCTTTCTGAAAGAGGAAGTAAAAGAAAAATTAGTAGTGACGTTGTTCGACTTAAATGGTAATATCCTTATTCAGGATAATTTTGAAGGGAAAGACTACTATATTCTTGATATGAATGAAATTTCGCAGGGGATTTATTTCCTGAAAATCGAAGCGGGGGATAAAACTTATACTGAAAAACTGATAAAATAGAAGAAGCCAATGTTCAGTATGAAACCTGTAATGGACTGAAGATTGTACAAACGGAGAATTCTGTATGAGGATTCTCCCTTTGTCAAACAAAATCTTTTTAAGATTAGTTAAAGATTTCGATTAAACAATGCTAATTACTAAAATATGATTCCATTTAATAAACCTTATTTATCCGGAAATGAACTGGAATACATCAAAGAATCTGTGATGTCAGGCAAAATATCCGGCGACGGGGTTTTTACTAAAAAATGTCACCGCTTTTTTGAGGAAAAATACTCTTTCCCTAAAGTGTTGCTTACCACATCCTGTACGGATGCACTCGAACTCTCAGCACTTTTGCTGGAAATAAAGCCCGGAGATGAAGTGATTATGCCTTCCTATACCTTTGTTTCTACTGCTAATGCCTTTGCTCTAAGGGGGGCTACAATCCGGTTTATTGACAGTAATCCTGATAATCCGAATATGGATGTATCTCAGATAGAGCCGCTCATTAATGAGAATACCAAAGTCATTGTAGTTATGCATTATGCCGGGATTGCCTGTGAAATGGATACCGTGATGGCACTGGCTGATAAGTATAATCTTTACGTAGTAGAAGACGCTGCTCAGGCGATTGACAGTTTTTATAAAGGAAAACCTTTGGGGGGAATTGGACATTTAGGGGCATTTTCCTTTCATGAAACCAAAAATATCATTTCCGGTGAAGGAGGACTGATTACCGTAAACGATTCCCGTTTTTCGCTCAGAAGTGAAATTATTCGGGAAAAAGGGACCAATCGTTCCGCTTTTTTCAGGGGGGAAGTTGATAAATACGGGTGGGTTGAGGCCGGTTCGTCCTTTTTGCCTTCCGATATTATTGCCGCTTTTCTGGCGGCTCAGCTGGAAAATCTGGATGCGATACAACAGAGACGCAAATCGATATGGCAACAATACTGGGACGGGCTTAGCCGCCTTCAGGAAGCAGGAAAAATCAGACTACCTCATATTCCGGATTATGCTACCAATAATGCACACATGTTTTATATTATTTGTACAAATCTGGAGGAAAGAACCGGTTTAATTCAGCATTTGAAGCAGAATAACATTCATGCGGTATTCCATTACCTTTCCCTGCATTCCTCCCCTTATTTTCAGGAAAAGCATGATGGAAGACCACTGCCGTTAACAGATTATTATACAGATACTTTATTAAGATTACCGCTTTATTACGAACTTACGGATGAGCAGGTTCAGTATATAATTCATCATATTTTGCAGTATTTTGAATAGGAGGAAAAGTAAAATATAATTTCTGTTTCCGAAAAATATAGAGATTTTATTTTAAAATACTGTGAAAAGTGGAAAAACTATGTAAATTTGCCTCCGTTTTGTAAACGGAGGCAAATTTATTTTTTATCTGAATGGACAAAATATACTTCAAAGGACTTAATGAACTGCGCGCATTTGCTGCCTTAGGGGTTGTTTGGCATCATATAGAATTATATAAATTCAGGGCAAACGAAGCCACGCTTTCCAATACTCCTCTAAAATATCTGATAGAACATCTTGGAAAA
Source organism: Bacteroidia bacterium (assembly GCA_019695295.1). Taxonomy (GTDB): domain Bacteria; phylum Bacteroidota; class Bacteroidia; order J057; family J057; genus JAAFHL01. The sequence goes on from JAIBAH010000002.1 coordinate 79,810, forward strand.
AACGGGGTTTATCTCTTCTTTGTACTGAGTGGCTTTTTAATTACCTATCTGCTTCTGGCTGAAATTGCCAAAAAGGGAGAAGTAAGTTTAAAAAAGTTTTATGTCCGTCGTATTTTAAGAATCTGGCCGATTTATTATGCGGTGATTTTATTCGCCTTTTTTGCATTGCCCTATATCGGATTAAACTTTTCGCTGTTTGAAGGTGAAACTTATTACAGGGGCTTAATGGAAAATATTGACAAGCATTTCTGGCTGACTTTTTTCTTTTTCTTTTTCTTTATGCCCAATGCAATATACGGCATCACCCCGGTAGCCGGAGCTACTCAGGCCTGGTCTGTAGGGGTTGAAGAACAATTTTATTTAATCTGGCCTTTCATCATCAATCAGTTCAGACAAAAAGCAATTTATGTCCTGATGGGAATTGTGGTGGTGGTTGCTGTCAGCAGGGAGCTCATTCCGTATGTACCCCTGAATCGGATTATGCCTGATATTGCAGCAAGGGTTATCCGTAGTTTTATCGTATCATTCAAAATTGACCTGATGGCAATCGGCGGAATTGGGGCTTTTCTTTATTTTCAAAAAAACGAAACACTCATGAAGTGGCTGGATAAGCCGATTTTGATATGGGGAAATATCATTTTGATTTTAATTCTTTTGGCTTTTCAGTCTTATATTCTGTTATTGGCGGTGTGTTTTCTTATATTGATTCTGTCAGTAATTACCGGAAAACTGAATATTTACAATAAGACACTGTCTTTTTTGGGGGTAATTTCGTATGGTATGTATATGGTTCACCCTATAGTGATGTTTTTCTGCTTTGCAATTCTGCATAAGTCAGGTGTTAAAAATGTTGTATTATATAATGTATTAGCTTATACAATGGTAGTTGGATTCACGATACTGATAAGTCATCTTTCCTATCAATATTTTGAATCCTATTTCCTTAAATTTAAGGATAAATTTGCTGTAATTTTAAGTACCAACAAACAAAGTGATTAACTCTTAAATTAAAACAATTTTATGAAATGGATTTTTAACAAAGTTTTAATGTCATACGACAAAAAAATTGAAGGAACAGGAATGGCATTGTTCCGAATATTTTTTGGATTATTGATGATGGCAGAAGTAACGGAAGTGGATTATTTTAGAGAATTGAATTATTCTGATATTCCATTTATCGGAAATCAACTCGTGAATTTTCATTATTTTTTATTTGCATGGCAAATTGTTCTTGTATTTTTTATATTTGGATTATTTACAAGAACCACCTCTATTCTGAACTATCTTTTCGGGCTAGTTGTATTTAGTGTCTTCCATAAGTTTGAATATCATCTGGATTATGCACTTACAGGCCTAAGTTTTTTAGCCATGATTTCCCCAATGGCAAAAACCTATTCATTAGATAACCTGCTGTTGAAACTAAAATACTCAAAATCGGGTATTGACTTTAAGCCGGATACAAAGATACCTCAGCTTTATTATATCATTTTTATGTTTGTAGGGATAGCAATTATCTATTTTGATTCTATTTTTTACAAACTCGCAACGCCCATGTGGAGAAATGGCTACGGCTTATGGCTTCCGGCTTCTTTGCCTGAAAATACGTGGCTGGATTTATCTTTTATCCTGAATATAAAACCACTTGCTATGGGAATGGGATTCCTGACGCTGGTTTTCGAGGCGGTATTTCTCTTTACTTTCTTTTTGAAAAAATGGAGATTGCCTTTGTTTATTGTAGGGCTGGGCTTACATATCGGAATTGTCATTGCCTTCCCGATTCCCTGGTTTGGATTGGGGGTGGTATTTTTGTATATTTTATTGCTTCCTGTGGGTTTATGGGATAAACTTACTAAGTTTTTACAGTTCAAGTCTCCAAAACTCACTGTTTTTTACAATCCGGATTGCCCGCTTAGTAACCGGGTAAGACTTTTTATCAAACATATTGATGCATTTAATGCAATCCGGTTTGAGAAGGCTGAAAATGCGAGTCAATACAAGCAGTTGGAGAATGTTACCGAACAGGAATTGACAGAAGGTGTTTATAGTATTGATAATAAGGGAAATGTATATAATGGATTGAAGACTTACCGCAAAGCAATGCTTTCTCAGTGGCTCCTTTGGCCTGTAGGGATTTTGCTTTATATTCCGGGTATTTTCCACCTGAAGAACGCTTTTTACAAATCCATTACAGCCAATAAAGAAAATATACCCTGTACAGAAAGTAATTACAATTTAGGGTTTGCCTCAGGGCCGGTAAATTATGATAATCTGAGACTTACAAGTAACTTAACCTGGAGAAAATTAAAAGTGAATCTGCTTTACGCTTTTTGTGTATTTGTATTACTGAATCAGTTACTGCTGATAGGCTGGCGTTCTATTGCCTTTCAGGAGGTAAGAGAGATTCCTGCTGTCAAAAATTTTATAGAGAAGTCTTTTCCTTCCAAGCTTATCAGCTTTCATCTCTTAAACGGACAAAAGTTCTTAGGACTTACCAGTCACCCTGTATTCATGGATGTAGTACACTTTAATGGATACAATCACATCATAGCGGTCGTTTATAAAGATCAGAATGGCAAAGAAACGTACCTTCCCATGATTAATGAAAAAGGACAGGCAGGATATTACGCCTTTGGCAGAAGATGGGTAAACTGGACCTTCCGTACCAATGGCAAAGACATTGATCAGGAAGCGTTGAAGTATGGGCTTATGCGTTATACAGCTTTCTGGATAGGAAAACATAACAAAAGCTTTGATAATACTACTTTATACATTAAAGTAAAAAAAATAGACACCCCGCATGGGTGGGAATATAACTTCCTGAGAAAGCAAATGGCTAAACCCTGGATGGATGCCGGTACTGTGGAGTGGAAAAACAAAGTATTTACTGCCAATATTCCGGAAATAGAGTCGCTTTAGGATATATGAATGTAAAGAACAGACCAATCATATCTGAGATACTTTTTTTCTTTAAAAGTCACGCCCTTTTGCTGGGTGTCGTAGTTCCATTTATGATTGCGTCTGGTATTATCTTTGCACCTTTATCCTGGATATTTACTTCTATAGCCCTTACCCTCTATTGGGCAAATGGCCGAAAAGTCGATGCTTATTTATTAATGTATGCTACTTTTCTCTTAGGAGACAGAAATGAAAATACCTTTGACGGTTTCAAACAGTTACGGGCTTTTCTTATAGTATTGTTGTTTTTCTTTACGATACATGATATCGTTAAAAAAAAATACAATTTCAGTCCGCTCTATCCTTTGTGGATTCCTTTTTTTGTGGTAGCAACGATTGGTCTTTTTAAAAGTCCTGTACCGGTTCAGTGTTTTATGAAGACCCTTTCTTATGCTTTGGTCATTTTTGTGGCTACTCATTCCCTGAAGTATTATATCATTCAAACAAAGGGAAGGCTTATGCTTGATTTAATAACTACCATTAATATTCTGCTTGTAATGAGTCTGATAATTATGGTTTTTTTTCCTTCAATTGCATACTTTCAGGATGAAGAAGACGCTTCGAGACTAAGGCTTGCCGGAGTAATGGGGAATCCCAACGGGTTAGGCTATATCTGTGCTTTACAATTTACTTTTTTGCTTTACGCTAGATATTATCAGAATGCTATTTCACTTCCATATCTGTTTTTTACATTGGGACTCCTTACGATAAACCTGGTTCTCAGTGGCTCAAGAGGAGCATTATTGTCAATTTTGATATTTGGATTCCTGTTCTTCGTCAATCACAGAGATTTTATAACCCGTACGACGCTGAAATATATCCTTTTTCCAATAGGATTTGTCTTTCTGATATATTTTGGCCCTTCCATTATTCAAAGTGTACCCATTCTTGCGGATCGTCTCCGAATTCAGTCAGGGATGACCCTCGACCATATCACTAGCGGAAGGTTAAATACATGGATTTTCATTTTCAAAACGGAAAGAATTACCCATGTTTCTGAGTGGTTTTGGTTTGGGAAAGGATTTGCTTATGATACCTACTTTTTTATGAATCTTAAAAAACAATTTCCGATGCTACCCAGAAGTTACGGTAGTCCGTTTAATAGTCTGATTTCTATTGCAATGAATAATGGGGTGATTGGCTCACTCTGTATGATTGGGGCAATTGTTTTTTATTTTTCCCGATTCAGAGACAAGGCTATGCAACTTCCTCTTGGGGTTATGGCATTCATTATTGCGATGTCAGAATCAACCTTTGCCAGTTCTTTAAATTATTTCACCATCTTTTTTTATATGTTTTTAAGTCTGTATATTCAGGGTAAGCAAATAATAATCAAAAACAATGAAAGCAGTATTTCTGTGTAGGCGTTTAGCCGGATATATGTTTGAAAGTATTCAGTATTTCTCCCAAAAATACAACATTCAGTCTATCGTATTGACTACTCCTGCTGATCCTAATGCTCCGTTTGATATACAAAGTACCAGAGAAGTGTCCGTTCTTTCTGTGAATAGTAAAAACGAACAGGAGTGGATTCAGTATATTCAGGCTTTTGGGCCCGATGTGATTTATATGGCTGGCTGGGCTGTCCCATTATATAAAAAAATCGTAAAACCCTATGTAAGCCGTATTCCGGTAGTGATGGGAATGGACGCTCAGTGGCTGGGCACAATGAAACAAATTGCGGGTACTTTTGCTTCTTCTTTTTATGTCAAACCTTACTGTAATCATGTTTGGGTGGCCGGAAACCGACAGTATGAATTTGCAAAAAGACTGGGGTTTAAGAATAGTCAGATTCTAACCGGTTTTTATACTGCAACGACCACGATGTTTCAGTCTAAATATAAGCCGGAGACTCCTCCGTATTCGGAAAATAATCTTAAAAAACTGGTATTTATTGGAAGATTTGTCTCAGTAAAACAACCTGAAATGCTAATAGAAGCATTTGAAGCCCTGAATCCTGAAGTAAAAAAAGACTGGGAGTTAGTAATGATTGGGGCTGGGGAGATGAAGGAAAAACTGAAATCTGTAGCCGGAAAACAAGTCAGGATACTGGACTTCATGCAGCCTGCGGCTCTTACGGTACTGCTTTGTCAGTCACATGCCTTTTGTCTGCCGAGTTCCTACGAACCCTGGGGTGTTGTAGTACATGAATCGGCCTGTCTGGGTCTTCCCATGATTCTTTCTGACGCCTGTGGTGCTGCCACCGATTTTTTAATTCATGGATATAACGGGTTTATGTTTGATCATACAAGTAAGGCCTCTCTTGTAAGTGCGCTCAGTCAGTTGTTTTCACTGGATGAAAAGGCTTTGCTGGAAATGAGAAAAAACAGTTTTCATCTTTCCAGCCGAATCACCCTCGACACCTGGGCCGGTACACTCAACAGCGTTCTGACAAAATGAAAAAAAAGATTCTGATATTTTCCGACTGGTACTTACCCGGTTACAAAGCCGGCGGACCAATACAGTCTGTTGCTAATTTTATGCAGGTTTTCAGGGATACATTTGACTGTAGTATCATCACTTCAGATACGGATTTTTCAGAAAATACTCCTTACTCAGGGATAATTTCTGATAAGTGGACACAGGCACCGGATGGAACCCGTACTTTTTATTTCTCCCGCAAAAAACAAAAAAGAAAAAACTTAAAAACGCTGATCCTTTCCCTGGATGCAGACTTTGCATACTTTAACAGTATGTTCTCGTTGTTTTTTACAATTTTTCCGATATTAATCCTTTTAAAATATAAACCTCATATTCGGATTATCCTCGCTCCCAGAGGTATGCTGCATGAAGGAGCCTTAAAGCTGAAAGCCCCCAAAAAAAAGGTTTTTCTGAATTTATTTAAACTCATGGGCTGGCATAAAAAAATTTTATGGCAGGCTACTGACGAGCAGGAAATGAAAGACATTACCCGGCATTTTGGGAATGTCAGTATAAAACTAGTTCCCAATCTCCCGTCAGCATTGAATACAGCATTAAATTTTCCGGAGAAAAAACAAGGAGAGGTGAATTTTGTGTTCCTTTCCAGAGTTTCTGAGAAAAAAAACCTCCATTTTTTTATTGAATGTCTTAAAGACATAAAAGGAAAAGTGATACTGGATGTATGGGGAAATAAGGAAGATAAAGAATATCTGATTCGCTGTGAAAAACTCGCCGCTACTTTGTCGTCAGACATTGTTGTTCGGTTTAAAGGCGCCTATCCTAATCATGAACTGGGAGAAATTCTAAAACCCTATCATTTTTCCGTTCTGCCTACTTTGGGAGAGAATTTTGGTCATTCTATATTTGAGAGTTTCAATAATGGGAAACCCGTTATAATCAGTGATAAAACACCCTGGTTAAACCTGGATTTACTGGGTGTGGGCTGGGATATCCCCCTGAATAAGCCTGAGCAATGGCAAACAATTATTCAGGAGTGTGTAGAGATGAGTCAGACAGATTTTGATGAAAAAGTGAGGAAAACCAGAGAATTTACAGAGAGTTATCGTAAAAACGCAGGAACAAAAGAAAAGTATTTAACCTTATTTCAGGAATGAACGAAAAACCGTTAATTTTAGTGACAGGGGGTACAGGTTATATCGGCTCTCATACCGTCATTGAGCTAATGCAGGCCGGATATGAAGTGGTTTCCATTGATAATTATTCGAACTCTTCTCCTGACAGGATACAGCGGATTTATGATATCACCGGCCAGATCCTGACAAATTATCCGGTGGATTTATGCAATCAGGACGATACAAGAGCTGTTTTTCTGAAGCACAGAAACATAAAGGGAATTATTCATTTTGCAGCGTTTATGTCCGTAGAGGAATCCGTGATGAATCCCCTGAAATATTATCACAATAATCTGGAATCGCTGGGAAATATTTTATCCCTGAGCCGGCAGTTTGGAGTTAAAAATATCGTGTATTCTTCTTCCTGTAGCGTGTATGGAAACGTAGAGAAACTACCGGTTACAGAAGAAACCCCGCTACAGAAAGCCGTTTCGCCTTATGCAAACACGAAGCTGATAGGGGAGCAGATGATTCAGGATTTTGCGGGAAGCAGCAAAGGGATGAATTTTGTGATGCTAAGGTACTTTAATCCCGTGGGAGCACATATTTCCGGTAAAAACGGAGAGTATCCCGGAAATAAACCCTTTAACCTTCTCCCGATTATGGTGGAAGTAGCAGATGGTACCCGGCGGGAACTTACTGTTTATGGTACGGATTACGACACAAGGGACGGAACCTGTATCCGGGATTATATTCATGTTTCCGATATTGCTTCGGCTCATATTCAGGCACTGGAATATATGTTTGAAGGGAAAAACCAGCAAAAGGTAGAAATTTTTAATCTGGGCAGTGGCAATGGAGTGACCCTCAGGGAAATGATTCATGCTTTTGAAAAAGTGAATAATGTTGCCTTGAATTATACCTTTGGAGACAGAAGGGAAGGCGATGTAGCGGCAATTTATTCAGACTCAACGAAAGCAGAAACCCGTTTAGGCTGGAAGTCCCGGTATTCACTCAGGGATATGGTGGAATCTGCATGGAAATGGCAACAGGTATTGAAGCAAAAAACGCTATGAAAAATGGATTTCAAGCCATTAGTATCAACCCTGTATTGCAGGTATTTTTCGGGAGTAAATTGTATTTATGGTTTTTCATGGTTAATTTCGTCCCGTATTTAAGCCTTTTCAATTTAAATACAGATTAATGTTTTCTCTTTACGTTGATTTGGTGTTATTTTAGCGGTATAATAAATAAAATTAGTGAAAAAAAACCTTGATACAATATTGATATGGATATTTTGTTTGTTGATTTATTCATACTTAATAAATTATGTACCCACAGACATACAACGTCATATTCAGCATATTGCAGAGATAAATGCGAATCAAAAATCGTATCCTCCCAATTTTGGTTTCTATTTTCTCGTTAATCTTTTGTCCGGATTTACAAGTAACTACTTTATAATGAATTGGGTTACGATAGGATTATTATCTGTTGCAACAGCCACTAAATATTACCTCTCCAGGGAAATAATTGCTTCCCTGAATCAAAGCATTTTCAATAAAAATAATTACAATTATTTGACTTTTATTGCTTTATGTTTGTTTTTTTGTTTTTCAATCCCCGACCCTTTTTCCTGGTTTATCTTAAAACAAATGTATGTAGGGCGAATAGTTCCCACAGTCTGGCATAATTCTACCACTATTTTGTTATTCCCTTTTGCTATTTTACTTTTTTGGAAACAACTAAAACTATTGAATTCAACGATTAAGCCGGGTTTTAAAGAAATATTCATACTGAATGTACTGGTTTTGGTGAATTTAATTATAAAACCCTCTTTTATATTTGTATATGTTCCGGTAACATTTTTGTTTTCATTGAAAAAACTGAGAAGTTATTCCATGAAAGAAACCATATTGTATTTAACCCCTTTTATTAGCTCCGGTTTGATGATTATTATCCAGTACTATATAATTTATCAGTTACAAAAAGGAACTATGCAGGCAGAGGAAAGTTCCGTTTCCATAGGTGCGCCTTTTGCCGTTTATACGTACTTTATCCCGAAATGGTATCTTCCGGTTTCGTTTTTTTTGTCATTGCTGTTACCCCTTTATGCGATGATTGCTTATAGAGAAATATTAAAATATACCCCTTTTCTGTATTCTCTCGCTTTAACTATTTTGGGGATAATCATTAGTGCAACCGTAATCGAAACCGGTTCCAGAATGTACCATGGCAATTTTATGTGGCAAAATGTAGTTTGCTGTCATTTACTTTTTTTATCAACGACCGCTTTCCTAGCTCCCATTATTTTAGCAAAAAAATCGTGGTCCAAAAAAGATTTGATATTAATTACATTCCTGATACTACATGTTTTTTCGGGGGCTTTGTATTTAATAAAAATAGGAACTACCAATAGTTATTATTAACATCAATTATGGAGTGATTTGTAAAGTATTGATTATCATAATTTTATAAATTATAAGTAAAATTCGCTTTAACGGGGGAAGGGATTTCAGTCCGTTTTTTTTCCTTATTTCGTTCAAGTTTTAAACCTAAAGGCGACACTTCACGAAGCCGTTGTCTTTGCCTCATATACAACGGCGAGGAAGCAAAAGTCATGAGAATTCGCTTGATAAGTTCCAGAAAGAGACACTGCTGCGTTTAATATTTTTCCGGAAAGGAGTTATATAAATTATAACAATACAACTCCTATGGCAGTATTTTAAATTGTTTTCTACTAACTAAAAGAGCGATTTCACTAACTGAAAAACACTTTATCCTATTTAATATAAAAAGCCCTTATGAGTACCTACTACTTTTGAACCGTTAAGCAAAACCAATCTTCTTGTAATGCTTAATAGTAATGTATTTTTTTTAACTATCCTAATTTAATTAATTGATTATGAAAAAAGTTTTTTTAATGAGTATCTTTACAATCTGTTGGATTTTACAGATGTATTCTCAGACAAACACCCGGGTCTTGGGTACTAATGCTGATGAGCAGTTTAAAAGCATTGCCCGTACTGCAAATGGAGATTTGATTTTGGGAGGAACCCGAAATCAGGATTATATACTTATGAGGACTAATGCCGCAGGAACAACGATTCAATGGTCACGTACTTATGGAAATGCAAACCAAAATGACGACTTGGTAAAAGTAATTGTTGAACCTAATGGTGACGTTGTATTCCTGGGTAATTCTGGTAATGAACCAGAGCTCATCAGGTTAAATGGGGCTACCGGTGCGTTTATTGCAGGTGTACAACTTCCTGTAACTAGTGGCACTGCAAGAGGTTTTGATTTTTGCCGTATGGCAAATGGCAACTTTGCGATTGCAGGAACTTATTTTACTGGTGGAACAAGCACTTGGCAGGGACTTCTTATAGGTGTAGCAGGAAATATGGGGAGTGTCCTTTGGGGCAATCAATATCAAGGGTCATCAAGTGCCGATTGGCTCAATGCTGTCATTCAAGGGACTAATGGAGAATTGGTTGCGGTAGGTGCACAAAATGATGGTACTTACCACGACGGTACTTTTTATCGGTTTAACTCAACTAACGGAAATCTCCTTTCTGCTTCAGGATATAGCAGAGGCAGAAACGAAGGCTTTAGTGGGTTGGTGGAATTCCAAGCTAATAGTTATATCATTCTGGGCGCAGAAAAAGATGATAATTCTCTTAGTGCTAGTAATTACAATAGTACAAATATAAAACTAATGGCTGTTGATTCTGCGGGAGGGGTTATCTGGGAAAGAAAATACCAAAACAATGGAACCACGACAGGAGAGCATGAGGGTGAAATAAGTATAATGGGTGACGAAGTGATTGTAACGGGAATCACCAATAAATACGGCACGAATCCTGCCGTCAACGGCTCAAATGCTGGAGTTCAAGTTTATATTATGAGTGTTAATTTTGATGGGGTAAATCTCTGGTCAAAATTAAACAGAATCAACACTGCCAATACCGCCAATACTCAGATAGCAAGAATGGTACTCACCAATAATTCGGTAATAACTGGTGTATCTGCTAATAGTCGTCCTTTTGCAGGAGAAACAGGTGCCAATAGCCGAAACTTCTTGATTGCTGAGGACGCTATTCCAGGCGGTTCAATCGGATGTTTACATGATACAATTTCTTTCATAAGAACAAACCCTGGAGCATTAAATCCATCTCCTGTTAGCCCTACTACTACGAGCCTTGGAATTTTAGGTGAATCTCCGGTTATTAACGATCCTACGGTAATTGCATTTACAGATAATGCTTGTTGTCAGGGATTTAATGTTCAATTAACTGGAATAACCTTAGCTCATCCGTTATGCAATAGCAATACAGATATTTTAATTAGTGGCGGGGCTGCAAGTTTGCCAGCACAAGTCTTCACTACTTGGTCCACGGGAGGTGCGCCCGGTCCACTCATCGCAAATACCAATGCATTTAATATTCCTGGTGAATGTCCGGAAACCTATACCACTTATATTACAAGTGCTCAAGGCTGTGTGGATACAGTATATTACACCATACCTAACTGTGTAGATACAGCGATTTGCGTGGGAAGTACCATTACGCTTTCAGCTTGGGACAATAGATTCCATCCTCCTTTTACAAACGGCAATCAAATCACCGGAAACTGGTTAATGAACGGAGCACCTGTCGGTTCAGGCGCAACCCTTACCATTTCCCCAACCACCAATGCCAACTATATTTTTAACGGCTCTCTTTTCAACTTAGTAAACGGGGTTTCAACTTTTGTTCAATTTGTAAACTTTTGTGTAAACGTAACCCTTGTAACACCTCCTCAATTAACCGCAGTGGCTACGCCCTCCACCATTTGTGCAGGACAACAATCTACCCTAAGCGTTTCAGGCGGTCCCGTTAATGCCGTATATCGTTGGTTCAGAGCACCCAATGTAAATCTTGGAACTGGGGCTACTAAAGTAGTTTCTCCTGCATCAACTACATTATACTATGCGATAGTGGACTGTGTTAATTGTACAGATACTGCCGAAGTTGCCGTAACTGTAGTTCAACCTCAACAAGCAACAATTACAGGACCGTCAAGTGTTTGTGGTACTCAGTCTGTTACCCTGACCGGCAGCGGCGGAAGCAGTTATATTTGGAAACTTATGCCGGCCGGTACAACAGTAGGGACAAGTGCTACCCTTACTCAATCAGTAAACAGCACCCGTACTTATCAGCTTACTGCCAATAATACTCCTTGCCCTTCAACCACTGCTACACACACCATCACTTATAATACAAATCCTTCTATTACATTAGTTACCCCTCCAAATGCTTGTAGAATCAACGGACAGACTGTTACTATGACCGCAAATAGCAGCAATATCAGCACCTGGCTTTGGGGAAATACTCCTACTACCCCCTCCAATGTATCCAGCAATGCTTCTACTTCTTCTGCAAACTATGTTTTAGGTGCTGGAAACAATGTAATCTCAGTAACCGGTATTAGTGCAAGTAACTGTACTACTACTGTGAGTACAACTATAGCCGCAGCGAGCCCTGTAATCAATATTGCCAATACAGCAGGAACAGCTTGTAATAATAGAAGGTTCACCGCTACTGTTTCCGGAACCAATACCAATACCGGAACACCTCTAAGCTACAGTTGGGTATTCACTAACGTAACTCAAAGTACTTCTAACTCTGTGACAACCAACTCTCCTACTAATTTTGCGAACCAAACTTTTGCTGCTCCGGGTATAGATGTATATCAAGTATGCGTTTATATAACCATGACTAACGGCTGTGTAATAAGTACTTGTATTACTCCTAATCTTGCTCCTTGCTCCTGCAATATCTCTGCTGATTTTTGTAGCACTGTAGGCGCGCCAATCACAAATGGTACTGCAAGTACCGTCGTATTTAATCCAGAAGTAACCGGCGGAACCGGACTATCTTACGAATGGGTTTGGGGAGACGGAACACCCAATACAGTAGTTACCAATGCCAATAATATTCCGCATAATTATGCAGCCAATGTTTCAAACGTAACTGCTGAGTTGATAGTAACTGGTACAATCAATGGAATGCAATGCTGTCAGAGAGTTAGTCATCCGATTAATATTCCTGTGCCTTGCGGAATTTCTTCTACCAATTTCTCTGGATTTAGATATGCTGTGAATGCTACGGGTTCTGTGAGCTTCCTGCATAATGCAACTCCTCCTACAACTGGATATACTTATATGTGGAATTTTGGAAACGGAATTGGAAACTCCACTGCTTCTCAGCCTACCTATACTTATCCGGCAGCAGGAACTTATAATGTTTGTCTAACGGTAACTCATACTGCTTCCGGCTGTACAAAAACTTTCTGTCAGACCATAACTGCTCCTAATACTACCTGTGGACTTGTTCCCCACTTCACTGCGACAAGATGCACCGATGCTCCGACCACCGTTAATTTTGCCGTAGTAAATATTACAACTGGTGGTACACCTACAGGATTGACTTATATCTGGAACTTTGGAGATGGAAGCCCCGCTCAGACAACAGCCAGTGGTACCACCAACTATACCTATGCTGCTACCGGTACTTACAATGTATGTTTACAGAAGGTTTCAGCGAATTGTACCACACAAATCTGTCGTACTATCGTTGTTCAAAATCCTACATACCTAAATTGTAGTCCGGCATTAACGGGTTTAAAAACTCAGAATCCAAGTACACAGGAAAATGTTTCTCTTGAAGTCATTGGAGATAACCTTTCCAGAATAGTGATGGCTCCTAATCCGGCACAAAAGGTAAGCAACGTTCTATTTTCCCTCAAAGAAGAAAAAGAAGTGTTATTTGAAGCTTATACTTTAGATGGAAAAAAAGTTTGGGAAAATTCAAAATTCTTCAATGCAGGAGAATATTCTGAAGAGATTTCCTTGGAAAAATGGACATCCGGAGTATATATCATTCGCGTAACTGCCGGAAGTGAAGAACAAAATTTTAAACTCTTAGTAGAGTAACCCTTATTACCTTTGTTTTTTATAGGAGAGGGGGATTTCCTCCTCTCCTTTTTTCTCTTTAGTTAGTTCTTTGATAATTTGTGTTATATTGAATTATTGCTCTTGCTTCTGAATCATTACTGAGCAACTCTTGATTACCCAATACCCGTGACACTTTAGTGAAACAAATCCCTTTTCGTATCATTTTGATTCATAGTAAAGTTTCTCCTCTGATTCAGAAAATTTCCCTCACTCAAAATAGGATTTCCATTACTCAAAACAGGGTTTCACTCAAATTTTCTTTAGTAAAATATAAAAAAAGAGTATATTTGTGTTTTGGATAGCTTTCAAAAACTAAAAGATTGTTTTTTCTTCTAAGAGAGGTCTTTTGATTATGAGTATTTACCGCCTGATATTATACATTGGTTTTTTAATGATTTATGGTTTATGTAAGGCAGAGAATCCTCTCTATACGGTGATTGGAAAGGCACAAGGATTGCCCTCCCACGAGATATATGATATTTATCAGGACAAAAAAGGCTTTATGTGGTTTGCTACCGAGGAGGGACTTTGTCGGTATGACGGATTTAGCACCAAACGGTTTGTTGCTCCTAGGCAAGGGTACTTGTCCGGTACTTATATTCAAGAAGATAGGTACGGGAGAATTTGGTATATAACCTTTGAAGGATTCGCTTATTATACTTCAGGAGATAGCCTATATAAATTACAGGAGCCTATTTCAAGTAATCCTTTGTGGTATAGTTTCGCCATTATTGAGGATAATATTTTATTATTACGTGAAAATGGTGTACACATTTATGATATTACCACCTTACAAATAAAAAAAGAGGTTTTTCTAAATACTAAAAATTTATTAACACCATTCAGAAGTGACTCTCACTTTATGATTTCCACAACTGATACGATTTATCAAATCAATAAAAACGGGGCAATCCGCAAGCAACCCTTTGCGGCTTTAACTCTGTCTGCCTATAAAGATTCGACTTTATACTCATTCGGAAGGGGAAATTCATTGACTTACAGTATCTTAACCCCTAACTTAGAAAGTAGAAGCGGCAATATCAAAGGGGGGGGATTTCTGTCAAATTTAGAAAAATGCAATGATGAACTGTGGTTATGTACCACCAATGGGGTGTACCGAGGCATTCCCGAAGTGGACTCCTTTTCTCAAAAGTTCTTTGAAGGGAAATCGATAAACTGTGTTTTTTTAGATAGAGAGGGAAATTATTGGTTTGGAATCGGAAATGAAGGAGTGTTTTTGGTGAATGATTTACACACATCCATTTTTTTACCTACTATTGAAGGGAATACAGTTACTATTAATGATAATAACATTGTTATCGGCAACACAAACGGAGAAATTATACTTTTGAAGCCTGATATGACAATAGAAAAAACGGTGTTTAAAACTGGAACAAAGCATAAAATCAGGTCAATTCTAATCGGTGAAAAATACAATTTCATACTTTCTGACAAATTATACGCTACCGATACCAATTGGAAAGCGATAGGGGGAAATACTCTTGCTATAAAATCATTAATTCCTATTGACCATAAATATTATGCGTTTGCCGGAACCGGACGCATTGGATTATTTCGTTTGCTAAATCCGAATCATGAAATGATTAAAAGTGAATGGGATAATGTTTTCAATCTAAATTATTCAGATGCTTATTCTCATAATGGCCTACTCCTCTCATTTTTCAATCAAGAATATTTGAGAGGGACATCTGTGGCGTATGATAGTATTCATAAAATAATTTATTTCAACACTTCTAACGGAATAAAAACTTTTAGTCCGTCTGATGCAGGGGAGTTTAAATATCAAAACAATAGAATAACGGCAATTTCCCTTGTATTTCATGGTAGAAGTACCTGTATTTTACTCAATACCGGAGAGTTACTGCAAACCCATGATGGAAAGACTGCACAACAATTGTCGTTTTCTCACCAAAATATTACTATTAAACCCAAGAGTATTAAGCTAATCGGCGATTATTTGTATCTCATCACAGAAACCGGACTTTATAGGACACCCTCCCGAAATCTGAACGCTCAAAACAATCCATTCAGTATAGGGTGTAGTCTTGTAATGAATGCCCCTGACTATGATAATGAAATATTGGACTTTACTGTTCGTCAAAATAAACTCTATATTTTGGCATTGAAAGGAGTCGTGGTAAAAACGCTTCTGGAATCCGAACCAACCTATAATCCAAAATTTTCCATTGATAAAATCATAAATAACTCAAAATACCATTCGACTGACGCTGAACTATGCTTTAGCTATAATGAAAATGACATTAGAGTTGATTATAATATCTTGTCTTTTATGACAAAAGGCGAGTTTCCGCTCTATTATAGAATTAATAAAGGAGAATGGAAACAAACAGAGAAAAACAGCCGTAGTTTATTGCTTAAATGCTAAGTCCCGGAGAATATACAATGGAATTTTGGTTTGGAAGCGAATTTCCCATCGAGAAACAAATCCTCCGTTTTACAATCCTGAAACCTTGGTGGCAATCCTATTGGTTTCATATTATAATTGCTTCATTTATCCTTTTTACCTTTATTGCAATTCATAAACTAAAAACCCACGTGAATAAGAAACAAACTGAATTAAAACTACAAGCTCTTGAGTTGGAAAGAGAATTGTATAACTCAAAACTCACCTCTATTCGTTCTCAAATGAATCCGCACTTTTTTTACAATGCGCTCAATACTATTCAAGCCTTCATTTTTGCCAATGAGAGAAAAAATGCGGTAATGTTTCTTTCAAAATTTGCAAAACTAACCCGTATGATTTTGGAAATGTCTGAAAATGAGTCTATTTTACTGAGTGAGGAATTACAGGCAATCTCCATGTACCTTGAACTCGAAAAATCACGTTTTGAGGAGTCTTTTCAGTATGAGATTCAGGTTTCTGAAAATTTAAATCCTGATTTACTCAAAATCCCAACTATGATTTTACAGCCCTATATCGAAAATGCTATTAAGCATGGTTTATTGCATAAAACCGGTATAAAAAAACTCATGATTATTTTTTCTGAATTAGAAAATGGGGTTAAAATTACAATTGAAGACAATGGTATTGGCAGAAAACGAAGTACTGTACTTAATCAAATCAAAAAAGATAAACCCAACTCATTTGCTACCAATGCCAACGAAAAAAGAATTGCCTTACTCAATTCCTTAGGCGCATTCCATATCGAAGTAAATTTTACAGATAAAATGGGAATAAACGAAGAACCCGCAGGAACCATAGTAGAAATCCTTGTGAAATCAAGCATTACCCCCAAAAAACTAACTGTATTCAAACGTTTAACTTAAAATTATTCAATGAAAAATCAAACTGATAAAATAAAGACAATCATCATTGATGATGAACCCAAAGCCAGAATTTTGTTAAAGGGATTAATTGAGGAGTTTTGTGAGAATCTTGAAGTCGTAGCAGAATGTCATGATTTACCTTCAGGCGTAAAAGCAATTCATAAATACAAACCAGATTTAATCTTTCTTGACATCGAAATGCCCGGACATTCAGGGCTGGAATTATTGGATTTTTTTGAAGAAGAAAAACTATCATTTTCTATTATTTTCACTACTGCATACAATCAATATGCAATCAGAGCTTTTAAACTTTCGGCTGTAGATTACTTATTAAAACCAATATCTCCAGATGATTTAATCAATGCCGTATCATTATTTGAAAAAAAGACTAAACCTTATTCTTTCCAAAGCATGGAATTTGTTCGGGAAAATCTAACTGAACAAAATAAGCGGATTGCAATTCCTACCACCTCCGGTTTTATATTTATCAGTCTTTCGGATATTTTATTATTTAAGGCAGATAATAACTACACTGAGGTGATTACCATCCATCAAGAGAAACACCTTGCAAGTAGGACGCTCAAAAATTTTGAAGACGCACTGTCTGGAAATCCTTTGTTTTTTCGTTGCCATAAATCCTACATGATTAATACCGAATTGATTTCTCATTATGTTAAAAGTGATGGCGGCTACATCATATTGAAAAACAAACAGTCTATACCCATTTCACCGGAAAAAGTCAATGATTTAATGAAGTTGAATATCGTCATTAAAAGATAATAGCAATGCAACTTATGCTGCTGGAATTGCGTCATATAGAAAAAATTTATGAAAAAAATTAGCTTCTTCCTTTTTGTATGTCTTTCTTTTCAGTTGGCTTTAGCGCAACAATTGCTAAAAATAAATAACGACAGTACCGTTGTGATACTTACTGCTGAGGGCGCAAAACATTTCGCAAATATGGCACTGAAATGCATCCATAATGAGTACCCCAATAAAACTAATCATATGATTATGGATGCCTCAGAGAATGTTTCTCCTCAAGAATTGCATCCGGCTTTTTATGGTTGCTTGGACTGGCATTCTTCAGTTCATGGTCACTGGATGTTGGTTAAGCTCCTGAAGCTGTTTCCTGAAATGCCCGGAGCTGACAGTATCCGTATGCAACTGAATCAAACTTTTACGGCGGATAAACTGCTGGCAGAAGCAAAATACTTCGAAAGAAAAGGGACAAAATCTTTTGAAAGAATGTACGGATGGTCCTGGCTGCTGAAACTGGATACTGAACTGGCTACCTGGGCCGACGCAGACGCTCAGCGGTGGCACCTTCATCTTCAGCCGCTGACCCTGAAAATCGTAGGTCTGTATAATGAGTTTTTACCAAAACAAACGTATCCCATCCGTTCAGGAGTACACCCGAATACTGCCTTCGGATTACGTTTTGCGCTGGATTATGCCCGCATTGTAAAAAACGACACCCTCGAAAAAATAATTCTGGAAAAAAGCCGCGATTATTACCTCAAAGATGAGTTTTGCCCCGGCAACTATGAGCCGGGCGGCTCTGATTTTTTCTCCCCGTGTCTGGAAGAAGCCTTTCTGATGAGTAAAGTCCTCAGTGAAACTGAATTCCGGCAATGGCTGAATCGTTTTTTTGAAATCTCTTCCCTTCAGCAGTTGATGAAACCTGCCATCGTTTCAGATCGGGGTGATTATCAGATAGTTCATCTCGATGGTCTGAATCTCAGCAGAGCATGGTGTATGAAAGGGATTGCTTCTGCCTTATCTGTAACACATCCTGTCAGAAGTTCATTGCAGAAAAGTGCCCTGAGGCATATTCTTACAACGGTTCCTCATATCGCAAGCGGAGAATATTCGGGAGAACACTGGCTTGCAAGTTTTGCGGTCAGTGCCTTGATTATGAATTGATTTATCGCATTAATTCAGGATAATGAAAGTGCTTTTTTTCTCAGTACAATATTCAGATTCTATGAGCATTAAAGAAATTATGATTATTTATCAGACAAAAATGCAACTTTATTCCGGTATTTATCGTTAATTGTATTGAATTTCAAAATGAATTTACATTTAAAAAAATAATAATATGAAAAAGTGGTTTGCTATTGGTATTTTATTGGTTTCTATCGCAGTTTTGGGTACTTCCTGTACCGGTCACAGAACTTGTCAGGCGTTAAAAACGGATAATCACCGATAAAAAATGAGTTGGAAGCCGTTAAAGTCCCTTACTCAGCTTTCCGAAATTCATGCTTCTTCCTATACAAAACCACAACTGATATTTAAACATAGTATCCGTTGTGGTGTTTCTTTGCATGTACTGGATACAATTGAATCTCAGAAAGTTGTACTTTCAGCAAAAATGGATATGTATTATCTGGATTTACTCGAATTCAGAGCAGTTTCCAATCAGATAGCATCAGAATGGGGTGTACATCATCAGTCCCCTCAGGCTATCCTTCTCTATAATGGAAAGGTAATCTATCATGCATCCCATTATTCCATTAAAGCAGATGAGATACTGAAAATTAGTTCTGCAGTGTGAAAGAATATTTAAATATTGTTAAAAACTGTTAACTGTATATACATTGTCGTTTTTTTTAGTATTTTTGTACTTTAATATTTAAAACATTATAATATTAATTTTTAAAAAAGATGATGAAACATTTTCTATTAATTATTTTCAGCTTTATTTTCACTCAGTGGGTAGTGGCTCAAACTGAAAAAATCAAGTTTGAGAAATTAAAACATGATTTTGGCACGATTTACAAAGGAGAGAAAACAGATATTACCTTTGAGTTTTCCAATGTTTCTTCCGAAGCCGTTCAGTTACACAATGTAAAAGCTTCCTGTGGCTGTACTACCCCTAACTGGTCTAAAGAGCCGGTTGCTCCGGGTGCAAAAGGATATGTTTCTGCTAGTTATGACTCACACAGAGTAGGTCAGTTCAATAAAAGTATTACGGTAATTTATGATACTTCCGGAATCATTCAGCCTGTAGTCCTTACAATATCCGGCAATGTACTGGATACAACTGAGGAAGGGAATCATAATCACCCTTCAAAACCCATAGTTAACTATAATTTTCCACAGGGAAATCTCTCTTTTGAGAAGGTGACTGAAGAAATTGGAATCATTGATACTGACAAAAAACATGAGGTGATTTTTAAATTAAAAAATATGGGTAAAGAAACCATCCGTGTTTTTGAAGAGCCTCAGGCAGATTTGTTTTTTACAATGGTTCGTGCTTTCCCTAATTATATTCAACCCGGTCAGGAAGCGACTTTAATGGTTTCTATGGACGCAGCCAAATACGATAAGCCCGGAAAGTTCTCCAAAAAAGTGCTGGTAAAGACTTCAGACATTGCCGGAGAAACCAAAGAACTTACTGTTTCCGGTGAATTTAATAAAGTAATGACTGCTGAAGAGAAAGCTCAGGCTCCCAATATCGAATTTGACAATACTGAATATGACGCAGGTACTGTAATCGAAGGAGAAAAAGTTGTACACAAATACGTGTTCAGAAATACCGGTAAATCGGATTTAGTGATTGAATACGCTAAAGGCTCCTGCGGATGTACCGTAGCAGAACCTAAAGAGAAGGTAATTCCTGCGGGAGGCTCTTCTGAAATAACCGCTACTTTCGATTCTCAGGGAAGATTCGGGGAAAATAAAAAAAGTATCTCTGTAAAATCAAATGACCCCGACAACGAAATGGTAACCCTTCAGCTCAAAGTAAAGGTGGACAAAGACCCCTTTCACGCAGGCGATACCGGACCGGTTGAAAAATTGAAATAATCTTTATTACTGATATAAAAAACGAGGCTTTAATTAAATAATAGTCTCGTTTTTTGTTTTCTATATATCCAACCTATAAAGTTCTCTTGCGGGTGCTTCGGCTTGAATCAAAGAATCTGCATTTTAGGGCTAAAAGCCGAAACGCCTTTAGTTACTGTTTTTCCGGAGGATATGCAAGCCGGTTGTGGTAAATACTCACTAATTGATTCAAAAAGGTTTTACGGATGATAGAGATATCCCTGAATGTCAGATTGGAGTTATTCAGTTGCCCTTTTTGAATTTTTGCATCAATAATAACATTAATTAATCCGTCCAGACTCGAAATAGAATAATCTTTCAGCGTTCTGGAAGCAGCCTCAACCGAATCCGCCAGCATTACAAGGGCAGTTTCTTTTGAAAACGGCTTTGGGCCTTTGTAGCTGAAAGCAAGCTCTGTTTGTTTATCAGAAGTTAATTTATTGTCTTCGAGATACTGATGATAAAAAACCTCAATTTTGGTAGTTCCGTGATGGGTCTCAATAAAGTCAATGATTTCTTTTGGTAACTTGTGCTTTCTCGCCAGATCAATGCCATGAGAGACGTGCTCAAGAATGATAGCCGCACTTTCTTCCGGTTTCAGCATTTCGTGCGGATTCTCATTTTCCCTGTAATTTTCAATAAAATACTTGGGAGACTTCATTTTCCCTATATCATGAAATAAAGCTCCGACATAAGTAAGCAGCGCATTGGCTTCTATATCTATTGCTCCGGCTTTTGCAATATTGGCAACCTGCAAACTATGTTGAAATGTACCGGGAGCCGCTAAGGTAAGTTTTTGAAGGAGCGGATGTCCTGTATCAAGTAATTCAAAATAAGAAAGCGCAGAGGAAACCTTGAAGATTTTTTCCATCAGATAAATCAAGGGATAGGCAAATACAGTGAAAGAAACATTCAGCAGCAGCAAAAGCAGATGAATCCAGATATGATGACCCAAAGATGGATAAAAACAAAGCTGGTAGAGCAAATACGTTGAAATATAAGCAATTAATGTATAAAAAAGAGTATAGAAAAATACCTCTCTTTTTTGGAGCAGTTTAAGACTGTAGATGGCAATTGTACCGGAAACCGACTGAATAAAGGCAAACTCTGCCGACTGCTGAACCAGTATGGAAACCATCAGGGCAACGACAAAATTACTCATGGAGCTGGTTCGGGAATCAAAAAAGCTACTGATAATAATCGGAACGATAGCTGTTGGTACCAGAAACAAAAATTGTACTCCCTCCGATTTGTCAAACAACAAACCCGCATAACGGGAAAGCCCCATCAGGATAAGCACAATACCAATGGTAAACAGAATCAGGCTTAGCTTTCGTATATCATAAAAAATCCTTATCCGGTTGAATCTCAGATAGACGAGAAGAATCCCGATGAGTAATAAAACCACAATCATTCGGCCAAAGAGTTTCAGTAAAGACTGATTTCCTCTGGATGAGACCTTGCGGCCTTCGATGTAAGAATTCAGAATCAGGGATTTTTCGGGGGTAATAATTTCTCCGTTTCTGACAATATAGGTTTTCGCTGCAATTTTACCGTAGTATCCCGGTAATTGGTTGATTTGATTGGTGATTTCTGCCTGAGTAAGCGAATCGCTAAAAATCAAATTGGGGGTAATAAACTTAGATAATACATTGTATATCAGTGATGTATCTGATAATAGGGTAGGGGAGAAGTTCTTTTTTTTCCAAACACTTGTCCAGTTATTCAGGGTGTAACAGTCATTTTTCTTGGTTTTTTTCTCCTGAAAAGGAGAAGTACGGATAAGAATCAAATCATTGCTGAAACCGGGTTGCGGATTAATAATTCCGGCACTATACAGGGAATCAATCGTAGTCAGTGAAAGGGATAGCAGTTTTTTTCGTTTATTGTTTTCCGGAAGGCTTCCGTCTTTATTAAAAAAAGAAGTGATTTCATTTTTTACATTTGTCTCCGTATTGTGATTCAAAATAAAAACAGGAATAGCCCGCTGTTTTATGATTTCCTGCTCTGCTTTGAGGCTGTCTTCCGGCTTTTTGATAGCAAAATCAAAATCGGCAATAAGGTCATTTCCATTCCAGGGTTTATTGATTTCGTATTGAATATCCTCCACAAATATTGGGGTTAATACGAGTGAACTTACGACAACAAAAAAGGCAACGAGTCCGATTGTCCTTTTTTTGCCGGAGCGAACTCCCAAAATATTACTAATAAATTGAATAACCCTGTTCATCTGTAAAAAAGTCCTGTTTTTTTTCAAAAGTACGAAGTTTTCGGAAAGATTCAAAATGAAGCTATTTTAGCATTGAAATCATTTCCTCAATTTCCCCGACGATTTCGTCTGTATTCTGGCGAAAAGTATCGAACCACCGGATTTCCTTGTCCCTTCGGAAAAATGTAAGCTGACGTTTGGCATAATTTCGGCTGTGTTGTTGTATTTTATCAATGAGTTCGGAAAAAGGGATATTACCCTGCAAATAATCTACGGTCTCTTTATATCCAATCGCCTGCATAGAAGGCAATTCCGGAGAATATCCCATCTTCAAAAGTGATTCCACTTCTTTAATCAAACCCTGTTCAACCATGAGATTGACTCTTTGATTGATTCTTTCATACAGAATTTCCCGGTCCATCGTCAAACCGATTTTCAGATTGTTATAAAAGGTATCCTTTTTTTCTTTTTTGCGGTACAATGAAATGGGAGTTCCTGTCATTCTATATACTTCCAGTGCCCGGATGATTCGTACAGGATTCTGACGGTCAATGCTTTCGTATGTTTCAGGGTCTGAATTTTTCAGTTCCTCCAGCAATATACCTAATCCCTCCTGTTTAAACTGAAGATTCAGCGATTCCCTGATTTCGGGAGAAACTGCGGGTATCTCATCTATTCCGTTCCATAATGCGTGCGCATACAATGTGCTTCCTCCTGCCATGATTGCTTTTTCATGGTGTTTAAATAACTCCTTCAGCATGTCATTTACCCCGGCCTCAAATGCTCCGGAATTATAGTTTTCGTCAGGATTTAAAAAATCCAGAAAGTGATGTGGAATTCCTTTTTGCTCATCCTGTGTAATTTTTGCAGTGCCAATATCCATAAAACGATAAAACTGACACGAGTCACAGGAGATAATTTCGGTATTCCATTGTCCTGCAAGACGAATAGAAAGGGCTGTTTTCCCTACTCCGGTAGGCCCTATGATGGAAACAAGGATTGGCTTGTGGTCAGGCATATACCTCAGCGATAACGTTATTCAGAATCTGTAGCCCGGATTTTAATTCTGCTTCGGTGATAGTTAAAGGCGGAGCAATTCTCAGCGCATTACTTTTATTCAGAAACCAGTCTGTAATGACCCCTCTCCTGAGCGCTTCCTGTACCACCCTGAGGGTATTCTCAAAGGAATCCAGTTCGATTGCATACATCATACCCACTCCATTCAGAGACTGGATTTTGGGATGAGTACAATATTCCGTAATCAGCCGGGATTTGGCGGGGATAGAATCGAGCAGGCGTTCGTCGAGAATTTTATTCAGACAGGCAAGTCCCGCCGCAGTACATACGGGATGACCGCCAAAAGTAGTAATATGTCCGAGAATTGGGTTATGAGAAAGCACTTCCATAATTTCCCGCTTACCGATAAAGGCACCGATAGGCATTCCGCCGCCCATTCCCTTAGCGAGTAGAAGTATATCGGGTACGATTCCTAATTGCTCATGCGCAAACAAAGTCCCTGTTCTTCCAAATCCGGTTTGTATCTCATCCAGAATGAGGATGGCTCCGGTTTCATCACACCGGTTTCTCAGTGCCTGAAAATACCCGGCTTGCGCTAAACGGATTCCTGCTTCGGCCTGCACAGGCTCCACGATTACACAGGCTGTTTCCGCTGTAATCTGTTTCAGGTCTTCAAAGTCATTGAAGTGAATATGTTTTACCTCAGGCAAAAGAGGCCCGTATCCTTCCTTTATCCAGTCATTTCCCGTTACACTGAGTGCTCCGTGTGTGCTACCGTGGTAAGAGTCATGAAAAGCGACGATTTTATGCCTTCCTGTATATTTTTTAGCGGTTTTTAATGCTCCTTCAACAGCCTCCGCTCCGCTGTTTACAAAATATACTACCGTTAAATCATTATTGAGTTCCCTGCATAATTTTTCCGCAAATAAAGCAGGCGGAGCCAGAACGTATTCCCCGTAAACCATCGTATGCATACAGGTAGCGGCCTGATTCTGAACTGCTTTTACTACCTCAGGCGCACAGTGACCCACATTGCTAACGGAGATACCACTAATTAAGTCAAGGTATTGATTCCCTTCATTATCAAACAGATATACCCCTTCAGCCCTCGCTATTTCCAGTAAAACCGGAGTAGGGGAAGTCTGGGCCTGATGTTTTAGAAAAAGTTCTCTGAGAATACTCACGGATAATTCATTTACAGATAAAGTTAGGGGGAATATTACTACAGTTTTCTGTGTAATTTTACAAAATCCAGCGTATATTTCAGGATTTCCTTGTTGAAATTCTGAGCAGTATAATCCGGATTATATCTTCCATCCCTCAGCATTTTAAAATATTCATTGACACTCGGCACTTTTACAAAATTTTGTTCTGTTCCTTTCATTACCCTGAAAGTTGCCGTATTGGGTTTATAGAAATTGACGATTTCCGCAATCTCTTTACCGGCGTCTTCATCAATGGATTGTATATCATATTCTCCATGCATTGTAAGTACAGGAGTACCACAACTCTTCCAGGCTTCCACTACCTCCTGTTTGTTCAGGGAAGCGTAAAAAGAAGGATGTCTTCCGTAAATCGTTCCGTTACTGCCAATTTGCAGCGGATTTTCTTCTGAGGTTAAAATATCGTGAAAACGGGGGTCTTCTCTTAGCTCCTCAAGGCTAAGCCCTTCTACAAGCCAGGCATAATATACAGGAGTAAGTTCCCTTACGCTTTTTTCCGCCTGAGCATAATCAGCACCAAATAGTAACATTTGTTTTCTTCTGGAAATCATCAGATACTCAAACCAGGGTTTTATAATTGCTCCAAAAACCATGATTCCTCTTACTTTATTTTCACTTGCAATCAAAGGTGCCGTTATTCCTCCAAGGGCATGTCCGAATATGAAAATATTGCTTGTGTCTGCAAAACGATTTTGTTTCAGGGTTTTTAACCCATTTCTGAATCCTTTGAGTTCCTCTTCGTAATTGATTTTCAGGCAATCCAGTGAGTCAAAAGAATCTCCAACACCAGGCTTTTCAACCCTGTAAACCATATAGCCGGCCCTTACCCAGCCATCAATCAGTTGCTGCATTGGCTGATTGGAAAGGTAGGGTATTTCTACTGAAGCACATGCAAATCCCTGTATAAAATAAATCACAGGATACTTCCCACTCCCAAAGGGCTTGTGAATAATAGAACGAAGATAAATATCCCCGCTTTTTACCTCATCATAAATTACCTCTCCTGCATTGGACGATTCCAGATGCTTGGCTACTACATACCCTTTGGCGGTTTTTAGTAACCGCCCGGTAGCATAGGTAATATTGATAGGGTCACCTACTCTCAGGGATTGTGAGATATCCCTGAGGTCTCTGAGTGTACCCGTTTTATATCCATTTACTTCAAACAAATAATCCCCCGGTTTTAATTTTAATTGCTCGGCTGTAGTTTCCGGAAAAACCTTGGTCACGACAACTCCGCTTCTGCCTTCAAAACCATAATCCATTAAAACAGAATCGTTAACGGATTCAGCCTGAATTCCGAGTGCTCCCTTCCTTTTCAGATTTTGGGCGTACATGTTTTGAATGCATACAATTGCAAGAATTGCTAATAATATAGTTCTTTTCATATTAAAATAGGTTATGAATTCATTATCCAAAGGGATTCAGTGCATTGGGTTCTATTGGATATTTTAGTAATTTTTACAAAAATAATAAAAAATGATTAAAAATTTCTGAAAAAGAAATAAAAATGTTCTTTTGCCTGTTTTTTTCTGATAAAACAGATACCGAATGAAAATAAGTCTATACTAAGCGTTACGTCCGGGTGCTTTCTGATTTCATTCCATGCTTTTTTCATCTCTTCTGACCAGTAAATATCATCCAGTATAAGAATTCCGTTATCCTCCATATTGGGAATAAGGCTTTTTGCATAATAAACGGTTGATTCGTACTGATGATTTCCATCAATAAATACATAATCGGGACGAAAAAGATGGAAGTTGTTTTCTTTTTTCAATATTTCACTGAACTCTCCGGTTTTCAGAACAGGCTTAAGTCCAAACCTGGCAAATCCCGAAGCTGCAATTTCTGCTATTGCGGGTGCTCCTTCCATCGTAATAAATTGACTATCAGGCGTAGCCAAATACTGATATAAAGTAGAAATTCCCAGATTTGTACCGAATTCCAGCAGTCTTTTGGGTTGATAGTGCTTACAAATCCGGTAAAGTAATTCCCCTTCCCGTCTTTTCCTTCCGGAAGATTTTGCAATTTCAGATACTGGTTTTCGCTGCATTTTTTTGCCCTCTCCCTGAAATCCGGCCCCTAAGTCCTGCCATTCTAAAATGCTATCGTTTTTAAGCAGATTTCTCCTGTACTCTTCGATTGTATGTCCTTTAACTGAGGAAGAATAGGGGAGTACTTTTGTACAAAAATCATATACAAAAGGCGAATGTACTCCAAACTTTGTTTTTAGTTTTGTCAGCCTGAAAAGATAGTCTGATATCATACTATTAGGTACAAAAAAGCCCGCCAGGAAGAACTCCAGCGGGCTAAATGTATAATTACTAATTAATAGGTGTACTTGTATTCGAACTCAATATAATCGTTTGCGTCACCGATATCATCTACTACATTGAGGACTCTCATGATTCCAAAACGCTCATAATTGGGGACATAAAATAATCTGACAATTACAATATCGCCCGGATTCAACGGAGCAGAAACATTCTTGGGATCCGGATTGGAGAAGAATGCCTGATAAGCAGTGGTCCAGGTGGCTTCATCGTAATTGAAGCTATTGGCATCAGTTACTACAATTACATCCGGATTTGGATTATTGGGGCAGTTAATCTGACGATTGAATACTCCGGGAACGGTAGAGGTTTCAGCAAAGTCAGCAGAAGTAAACGCGGGAGGAGGATTTGCTCCTGCAAGTGTAAACTGGAAATAGTACTGATTAGTACCTGCCATTTTGCTATATACCTTTTTAGCAGGATATGGATTGCTGATTCCGTAAGGAGGAGGGGGAGGCAGTACATCCACAACACTCACCCAGACAATGGATTTATTATAGGCTCCTTTGGTATCAATCGCATAAGCTGTAAGGCGTACTTTATAGGCAACCGGAAGAGAAGGAACTAGATAATTGAGGGAACGATAGGCAACTTTTCCGCTGATAGTATCCTGAAAAGCGATGAACTCTGTTCCAATCAGGGAGTCCCTTTGATCGAATTGCTGGCCCACTACACGAAACAGTTTTAATGCCTCGTTGTCATCCATTCTGAAATTAAATACGACATTACTTCCTGCAAGGGCAAGCGCATTATTATTGCTTGGGCCGATGAGGGTAATTGCAGGATTTTTATCATCGGGAATTGGAGTGATGGTATCCCCGTTTGTGGGATCCTTGCACCCGGTAAGAAAAAACATGCCTGAGAGAATGAGAACAACAATTAATACTGATAGTTTTCTTAGCATAAACATATTGATATTGAATTTTTGTTTAGCAGTATAAATGAATTTATTTATTTATTTTTGTGCAAATGTATAAAAAGAATTTAATATTTTATTCTTTTATCTGAAAAAAAAATATTTTTTAGAAAAAAGCACTAATTTTACAGTTAAAATATAACATTTTGGATAATAAAGAGAAAATTCAGTTAGTCTTACAACGATTGGGTAAAGTAATTCCGGTTCCTGAAACAGAACTTGTTTTTACCAATCCCTTTGAGTTGCTCGTGTCGGTAATTCTCTCCGCTCAGTGTACCGATAAACGGGTAAATATGGTTACTCCGGCTCTTTTTGACGCATTCGGAAGCATTGATAAAATGGCAGATGCTTCATTTGATGATTTGTTTCCCTTTGTTAAAAGTATATCCTATCCCAACAGCAAAGCCCGGCATTTGATCGAAACAGCTAAAATCTTAAAAAACAAACACAATAGTCTCATTCCCAGGGAATATGATGAATTACTGAAGTTGCCCGGAGTAGGAAGAAAAACCGCTAATGTCATGAACTCTGTTTTGTACAGAGAACCCAGAATGGCTGTGGATACCCATGTTTTCAGGGTTTCCAACAGGATTGGGATTGCAAAAGGAAAAATCCCCTATGATATTGAAAAGCAACTTACTGCTGATATTCCCGAAAGTCAGATTCCCGACGCCCATCATTATCTTATATTGCATGGAAGATATACCTGTATCGCCAGAAATCCTAAATGCAAAGAGTGTCCGCTTACAGATATTTGTGATGAATTTTTAACAAAATCGGCTGATTTGGGTTTATAATTTAAATTTTTTATTAATCATCATGGATAAAATTAAAATTCACAAAAATCTCAGGCAATATGACCGGATAGTTTACTATATCATTATTATAGCCTTAGTGGGTTCTTTGGCTGGGTACTTTTTATATCAGTTCAGCAAAGATTCTGTAGAAAAATATAGTGTATTTCTGGATATTGGGTCTTATGCAGGAATTTTAATTATGGTGATGGTTATTATTTATACCATAAATTACTATATGAAATCAGATAAAACTATGAAAATGAAACAACAGGAAGAGCTGGAAAAGGAATTTCACCCTGACAACCAATAACCCTTTCCCAAAAAATTTCGTAATAAGCCTTGCAAGATGGTTCTTTATTGATATTTTTGCATGGATTTTTTAAATAATGTAATACCAAACTGAAATTTATGTCCACAGAAGAACAAGTTTCTCAATCAGATAAAAACAAAAAAAGACTTCAGATGCTATCCGTTTTTGCTACTATCGGTGCGATTGTAGCGATTTCCTATGCAAGGGGGTACGGTGACCAGGTAGTGAGTTTTGGCAAAGCCGCCGGTTTATTATTAATCGGATTATCAATCCTTGTAATTATTCATGAATTCGGACATTTTATAGCCGCAAAAGCTTTCGGGATGAGGGTTGAAAAGTTCTACCTGTTTTTTGACGCTTTCGATATCAAACTTTTTACCTTTAAAAGAGGGGAAACCGAATACGGAATCGGGTGGCTTCCGCTGGGAGGGTATGTTAAAATTTCAGGCCTCGTAGATGAAAATATGGACAAGGATTTTCTTCAGTCTGAGCCTCAGCCGTGGGAGTTTCGTTCCAAACCAGTTTGGCAGCGGTTGATCGTGATGGTGGGCGGAGTCGTGATGAATGTCATTCTGGGTATCATTATTTTATCCATGATGAAATTCTATTATGGAGAAAAAAGAATTCCGATGGAAAAAGTTACCAATGGAATTGAAGTGGTGGACTCCGTAAAAGTGAAATTCAAAGACGGAACGCAAAAACAACTTTCTTCTATCGGGCATGTAATCGGATTTAAAACCGGCGATGAAATAGTTTCCTACAATGGTCAGCAATTTCCTTATTTTGAAGACTACGCAAAAGTAGGTCTTTTGATTAAAGAAGGATATTTTGAAGTGAAAAGAAGTGGCGAAAAAGTAAAGCTTACTGTTCCTGACAATGCAATCGAACTGGTGCAATCAGAGCAGGTATTGCCGGAATTATTCACAATCAATACGATAGCAAAAATTTATACAGACTCTTCTACAAAAGCTTTTTCGGCTGGACTTCGTACCGGAGACTTGATTAAAAAGATTGATAATCAGGATATTAAATACTATTCTGATGTTTCTTCCTATATGAAAAACAAAAAAGGCGGAGACTCTGTCAAAGTAGAATATCAGAAGGGTGGGGTAGGGGAGAGCCTCTTCGTTGCTTTTGCCCTTGACTCCAACGGAAAAATGGGCGTTGCAAAGGATGACGCACTCCTTAAGTCTGTTCAAACGGATATTAGTTATGGTTTCTTCGGCTCGTTTATTCCGGGAACAATTATGGCATTTGATGTTGTTATGGATAACATTGCGGGTATGGGCAAAATCTTTACCGGAAAACTCAGCGCAAGAAAATCCATGACAGGCATTGTCGGAATGGGACAGGTTTATAATAAAGTGGTGGAAGGAAACGGATTTAAAGGATTTTTAATGCTTACAGGACTCATCAGTATGATGCTTGCATTCGCCAATATTTTTCCGCTGCCCTTGCCGGTACTTGATGGCGGACACGTAGTCTTTTTGCTTTTTGAGTGGATTTTCGGCAAGCCTGTACCCATGAAAATATTTTTTATCGCTCAGAATATCGGATTGGTACTGATTTTAGGATTGATGATACTCACAAATCTGAATGACGTTCTAAAATTGTTTGGAATATAAAAAAATGAAATAAGCCAATAAAAAGGCCTTATAATAAGGGGTTGGATTCAATCCCTTATTATTTACCCATAAAGGTTAACATAATATAACTTATAGGACAAATTTGAAAGAAACCGGCAATTTCATTTCATCCGGGATGAAAATAATTTTTACTCATTATTAAAAATATTTTTACATCTTTGTATTTCACTAAATTATTACTACTTTTTTTGTTTATGAAATTTATTACTGCATTAATCCTGTTTATATTAATCCTGAACCATTGCTCTTTCTCTCAGAATCAAAAAGTTATCAATAATAAAGATACTTTGTTCACAGGCTGCGCCAATCATGTTACAAGACCCAAAGGGGCGGAAAAGTTAAACTGCTTTCTTCAGTATGAGAATGAACCTGTGGTTACTCCCAATCCTGCAATGGCTTCTTTTGTGGATTATGGCAAAAAAATCTATATCTCTCCCCCTCATGAAGGACTTTTTTCGATGGATTATGGCAAGAATGACAGTACGATTGCGGTTTCTGTAATTTATAATGTGGTAAACCCGCCTTTGCCTGTATTTGAAGTCTATTCCGGAGGTCAGTCATTTAAAAAGGATAATGTAAAAATCTTTCGGGGACAAAAAATTCAGGTATTTCTGAAAAATTCCCCCAAATTACCGATTACAGACAGGCGTTATCATTTTTCTGAAATTAAAATATTGTATTACAAAGATTTAATGCAATCAACCCCGTCCAGAACTGAAGACTACTATCTGCCGGGTACCGCTGAAGGATTTGAACTTGATACAAAATATCTGAAAATCAAAGATTTTAGTATGATAAAAATTCAAATCGGTGAAATTCAAAGAGTTGCCTACAATCAGGAGAGATTCAAAGAACCTTTCAGTAAATATGATCTTGCCATAAATGTTCACTTCAATAATGATACCCTGAAAACAGCAGTAGCCCCTCCCCGCCCCCAGGCGGTTCAGCCTTCCGGTGCTCCTAAAAAACCACCGGTTACTCAGGCTCCCGTAGCAGAAACTCCAAAGTCCGATATATTATACCTCATTGATAGAAAAGGGAAAATCCCCTCTGCTGATTTACCTCCCAGAGTAGAAAGCCCTGCAACGATTACCAATCTTGACAGCGTGATGAGGCTTGTCAATTTTCCTGTTCTCTACAAAAAACTGGGAAGTGACAATACGCTCACAGTCAAGGTATTGGTCGATGAAAATGGGAAATATAAAGACCATTTGATTGTAAAGGAATCTCACCCTTCGGTCAATACCCGGGTTTGTGCGTTTTTACCGCTTCTGAGATTTATTCCGGCTTCACACCGGGGGGCTAAGGTGCTTTCCTGGGTTACAATCCCGGTTGTGCTTCGAAAAGAATGAAGTTTCCTTCAGGGCACTTTGTAGAATGAATTAGTGCTGAAGTTGTCCATTACTTTTACCGCGTCATTGTAAAGAGCGGAGCCTTCAGGCCTTGTGTGATTTACCGGAATACTCAGGAAGTCTATTCCGCTCAGGGTTTCTGTTAACTCTGTCTGAATAATAAACTGAGTTTCTTTGTTTTTACTGATGGTAAAAGCATGAGTAGAAGCGGTGGCATAATTTTTAAATCTGAGCAGATTGTCCATCCCTATCTGATAGGACATTCTCGTCGGAGTTCCTCCGGAAATCAAACTGTCAGCCAATCCGGCAATCTGTAAAAAATAATACCCGTCAGTAGTATTCCAGTGCGTATTGCGGGAACTATGCAGATAGTCAGCTGAATTATACAAAATCGGGTTTTCGTGGTTGAGGGTAGCAGGCAATCCGATATTAAACTTTAACCCTTTGTATTCTCCTGCAGGTACCGGAAATGCCTTGAAAATGCCTGAGCCATGTGTGGTCTTTCCGGTTTTATCAAAATCAAACAGGACGACATCTGTCAGTGGGTATTCGCTTCCATCGGACTTAATTGCCACAACGTCAGATATATAAAACCGTAAGGAATCCAGCGTAAGGAAACGTTTGCCGGAAATCTGATACTTTTGTCCAAGCTCTCCGTCTGCACCATTTACTTTCAACTCAAAATTTAACTCAAATGTACCTGTTTCATCCGGCTGAGTGCCGGGACATCCGCTAAACAATACTAAGATTAAAAGGATAAAAGGAAAAAGGAACTGTTTCATATTTGATTATTTTTTTAATTATATAAACGAATAAAAACAGTAAAAGTTGATTGTATTCCTACAAAAAAACAGGGCAGGAAACCGTACTCCCCTACCCTGCCTGTATTTTGTTAAAATATTTTATTGCTTAATCCATTTTTTTACGATGGAACCTTTTTTATTTTGAATTTGAATAAAGTACATTCCGTTGGAATAATTTTCAACTATAAAGTTACAGGAGTATTCTGATTGATTCTCTAGCAGGATTGTCTGTAACTCCTTGCCTTGTAAATCCAGAATACTTACCGTAACCGGGCTGATTTCAGAGAATTGAATCTGCGCAAACAACTGACCTGTAACCGGATTTGGAGAAATACTTACTTCGGCGGCAAGTGCAGGCAGGAAAACAGATGACTGCGTAAAATTAAAGGGAGAAGAAGTAGAGGAGCATCCGTTTGCGTCAGTGATTGTAACTACGGCAGAGCCTGAAACACTTCCGGTAGATTGAGTGGAAGCTGTACCTGCCGCGGTTCCGTTGATCGTCCAGGAATAGGTATAATTCCCCGTTAAACTTACAGAAAGCAGATTGCCTGACTGTGTTATGACAGGGATAGCAGGAGAAGGATTTACAGTAACGATTACAGGCGATGAGGTTGAGGAGCAGGTCCCGTTGGAAACGGTTACAGTATAGCTTCCCGAAGTATTTACAACGGTAGAACATCCGTTCGTTCCATTGGACCACACGCAGTTTGCACCGTTGTTTGCGCTGAGAGTTACGGATTGTCCATCGCAGAAAGTAGTACTGCCTGAAGCAGAAACAGTGGCTTCAGGAACAGAAATGGTACAATTATGAAGTTCCTGAACGATTTCAGCATTAGCGGTCATACTATTGACATTTGCGGTAAAATCACTCCATCCGGAACAATCTGCGTAAAGATAATATTTTAACCAGGGTTCAATAAGTCTGAAAGTACGGTCGTGCTGCTGGGCCGCAGTAATAAATGGCCCCCATCCAATACAGGAAGTACCTTCACCGGTATAGCAAATATCAGAAGCTGTACCTGAAACCCCATTGGTAAAATGACAGTGAGAGCCCTGCGCAATTTCAACATAATACTTACAGATTGTATTGGGAAGCGCATTATACATTGGTATCTGATGCTGAGTAACCGGGGCTACACAATCTTCCTCTCCGGAAATAACGAGCGTTGGAACACTCACACCGGCAGCAGCATTGATAGAAGAGGGGTTGGTATTGGCTGCTGCAAAGGTAATCATGGTAGTTATATCCGGATTGTTTTCGGAAGCGAGGAATGAACACCCTCCTCCCATAGAATGTCCCATTATTGCTACTTTATCCTGAATATGCTGATAAAATAATCCTGCGTTCTGATTATTGAGAGAATCTGTAAAAAGACGGGCGAGAAAAGCCAGGTCACCGCCGAAGTTTCCATGATTGGGGGCAGGAAAAATCCCGCCTTCCGTACGGGGGAAAACGCAGATATAGCCTTTAGGAACAAAGTATTCCCAAAAATAATCATATGCGCTCCACTGAAGGGTAAACCCATGCCCAAATACAATTACCGGAAACTGACCGGATGCAACCGGCACATCATCTCCGGCTGTATTTGCCGGATAATATACTTCTGTCCATACATTCCGGTTACGTAAAGCGTCAAAATAGTCCGGATTGTGCTGTCCGTGATGACCGATTGCATAATTCTGTGAATAACAGTAGCCTGTCACAAAAAAAATCTGTACCCAAAAAAGCAGATAAGTTTTCATAATTTTAATTTTCTTAACCTGAATCCTGAAAAGTAAAACGCAGGAAGAAAGGGATTGTTTTAATTGGGATTATAGGGATGTATGGATTTTTGTCTCTGAATATCCTCTACTTCTACTTTACGGGACTGAGAAATTTCCAGCGGAATCAGTTCCTCTTCCACATTGGTAGTCTCCAGACCAAAAAATTCTGAAGGTGAAGCGCTCATATTTTCAATAATACGATAACTCTTAATCATCATGAAGTCCCTCGGATTAATGATTTCGTCGGAAGAAACCCGGCTGTTCAGCAGGATAAACTTGAAATCTTTGGATATTCCATACTTTTTAAGGGATTCATAATTGCTGATATTATCCAGTTTTCCCTCTTTGATTAAATCCATAAGTACTTTCTGAAACATTGCATTTGCCTTGTAAGGCTCTTTGTATCCAAAACGGATTCTGACAAAGTAGCAGACACCCGGAATGATTTCATCCAGCATATAATTTTTGCCATGCGGTTCATCAATTACATCAATATGCAAAAACCAGTAAATATCGGCTCTTTTGGGTCTTTTGCGGGTAATGGAATAAATGATGTTTTTATCTATGAAGTTAGGATTTTCTGAAAGACTAAGATAGACAAGGTGTGATGCTTCTTTTGGAATTCCAGTATCTTCGGAAATTTCTTTCAGCACAGGGCTGAATTTACTCATAGGCTCAAAAGAAGAGTACTCTTTTCTGATTTCTCTGGTACGGAAGAGCGAAAGCATCATCCACCCGAAAATAAATGCAATGGCAAGAGAGAACCATCCGCCATGCACAATTTTACCCAGATTGGAGAAAAGGAATACAAACTCAATCAGCACAAACAGGGCAATGGTAATATAGACAAAATACCTTTTTTTGATAAAGCCCAAAAAATCAATTTTATCCTTTTTGTAGGTAGCCCATAGATGAAATCCGAGCAGCGCACTTGTCATAAGCATATTGATGGTGATAGCCAATCCGTAAGCGGCCTCCATTTTGCTGCTTTCTTTAAAATACAATACTACAAAGATACAGCCAAACAATAATAGCCAGTTCATCGCCGGAATGTAGATTTGTCCTTTGAGAATAGAGGGATAATTGACCTTCATACGAGGCCATAAACGGAGCTTCATGGCTTCATTGGCAAGCGTAAACGTCCCTGAAATCAAGGCCTGAGAAGCAATAATAGTGGCAAAAGTAGCGATAATTACCCCAAATGGGCGAAACTGTTCCGGCATCATACCATAAAAAGGCGTTTCTGTAAGTTTTTGTCCTGTTTTATCCAGTAACCAGGCAGCCTGCCCCAGATAATTAATCAGCAGTGCTACTTTAATAAAGCCCCAGCTTACCCTGATATTTTGTTTTCCTGCATGCCCAAGGTCCGAATACATTGCTTCCGCCCCGGTTGTACATAAAAAAACCGCTCCCAGCAACCAGAATCCTCCTTTATAATGGAATACTAAATTATAGGCATAATAGGGATTAAATGCCTGTAAAATTTCGGGATGAGGTATCAGATTGATTCCTCCGATAATGGCCATCATACTAAACCAAACCAACATAACCGGCCCGAAATAACTTCCGATTTTATGGGTTCCGTACTGTTGAACAGTAAAAAGCAAAACGAGTATAACTAATACTATCGGCAATATATATTCTTCTATTCCAATATGTTCCATAAAAGGGATGGTTTTCAGCCCTTCTACAGCCGAACTGATTGAAATCGGTGGCGTGATAAATCCATCAGCGAGCAACATGGATGAACCAATCAGTGTAGGGAAAACCAGTCTTCTGATGGTTTTATGCATTTTGGTGTGAGGCCGGGATTTATCCAGAGAATCCGCCCTTTTTTCAATTTCTTTTTGTAATGCAAAAAGCGCAAAAATTCCCCCTTCTCCTTTATTGTCTGCATTAAGGGCAAGCCATACGTACTTTATACTAGTAAGTAGTGTAAGCGTCCAGAATACACAGGAAAATGCCCCGAAAATGAGGTCTTTGTTAATAATCTGCTCTCCAACAATAGCCTTAAAAACATATAACGGAGAAGTACCTATATCGCCGAATATGATACCAAGTGCTACAAGTGCCCCTCCGGCAGAAAAGGCATGTGAATGTTGATGATGACCTGAACCTGACATAGTTTTGTAATTTATTCAAAAAAATCAATACTCCCAAAAAATTGAGACTGCAAAAGTAGGTAAAAGTTTCTTTTTGCACAAAAATTAATCTGCAACCGAAAATTCCGAAGAGCTTCTCAGGCGAATCAGGTCTTCCGGTGTATCTATGGCAATGCTTGTGCTTTCCACTACGGAAGTCCTTATTTTCAGTCCATTGTAAAGCCATCGGAGTTGTTCCAGTGATTCAGCAGTTTCAAGGGGACATTCCTGCATCCGGGAAATTATCATGAGTATTTCTTTTGTAAAACCATAAATTCCAAGGTGTTTGAAATACGGATATAACTGAATCCATTTTTGTGTTTCCTGTTCATTTCTGAAAAAGGGAACCGGATGCCGGCTGAAATACAGCGCAAACCCCTCTTTGTCAGTTACCGCTTTTACTACACCGGGATTCATCAGGCTTTCAGTATCTTTGATGGGTGAAAGCAGTGTTGCAATTTGAGTACCGGGCTTTAAGAGCGTATTAGTCAGCAAAACAAGGGTATTTGTTTCAATAAAAGGTTCATCTCCCTGAATATTTACATAGTGCGAATAGTCCGGAAATTTCCCGGCGACCTCCCCTACCCTGTCGGTTCCTGAAACATGATGATTGCCTGTCATGATGACCTCTCCTCCCCAACTTTTTACATGATTTACGATTAAATCGGAATCTGTAGCGATGACCACCTCCTGAAAACAACCCGCTTTACAGGCTTGTTCATACACCCTCTGAATCATGGATTTACCCTTGATTTCTATCAGCGGCTTGCCGGGAAAGCGGGTGGAGGCGTAACGAGCGGGTATTACTCCTAATATTTTATTCATACAAATCCTGTTATTTTTCACAAAAATAACAGGATTTTATTAACTTTGCAGCTCAATTGAAAATATGAAATCATTTAAAAGTCATCATTATCCGGATTCCAGACAAAAATTTTTGATTATACAGGAAAATGCCATTTATTATTATGGCTTTTTTATGATAATAGTTATGCTCGGGCTTGTGCTGAGAATGTTCAGTGGTGAATCCATTTTACTTTTTGGGGTAGTCGGGGTTTTTCTTTCGATGGGACTTGGAAATATTGCCGCTGTGGTAAAATTAAAAAAAACATATGCTGAAATCTTTTTTGTGGGAGAGCATTTTTCCATCATCAGTATCTATGATATTTTATTTGCCAAAGAAAAACAGGCTTTCCCCTTACGGTATGCTTCCCCAAACCGCAACGGAGATGAAATTCATTTCACTTTTAATGATCAGATAATCGTTTTCAAAAAAGAAGACTGGGAGAAGTTTGACGAAATATGGGCTGCATTTTTTGAACTTCCCGAAACTTCTGCTACTGTATAAAGTGGCTATCTTCCGTCATTTAAGATTCTGTTTTGAGAAACGTCCAGATAACTTTCGGGCTGACTGCCAAGTACTCTCAGTATTTCGGGCATCAATTTCAGGGTAGCCTCATATCCGCACTGATAGATTTTTTCGGCATTTTTAAAATCAAATAAATGAAACTTCTGCTTATTGAGCGGCTCTATCACTAAATCGCACTTTTCGAGTCTGGGTTTGATATTCTGAAAGTTGTACAGGGCAAAACATCTGGTGGCAATTTCACCAAAAGAATCAAAAGGCTCATCAATTACCCCTCTTTGCACTACACTTACCCCAATGATAACTTTTGCTTTTTTTTCCAAAGGCTCTACCGGCAGGTTATTGATTAGCCCGCCATCCACATAAGGCATTCCATTCATAATCACAGGTTTAAAAATCAAGGGAATCGAAGAAGAAGCGACTATCGCCTCAATCAAATCCCCGGAATCAATAATCTCGTATTCTCCGGTCTGTAAATTGGCAACGGAAAGGGAGAAGGGTTTTTCCAAATCCTCAAACTGGATTTTACCCAGCGTTTTCAGAAGAATTTTTCTCAGAAAAGTCATCTCTGAAAGTCCCAGCATTGGTGCTCTGAGATGAAAAATTTTCAGTATTCTAACATGTCTGAATAAATCCATCATCTGCTCCGGGGTTTTCCCTGACGCATAAAATGCCCCAACTACTGAGCCCATACTTGCCCCTGAAATATAATGCGGATGAATTCCGTTTTCTGTAAGTGCTTTCAGTACCCCGACATGCCCTATTCCTCTCGCCCCTCCACCAGACAAAGCAATTCCAAGATTGCCGTTAATTTGTGAATATTAGGACTTACGCATTTGGGGGAAATAATTATTTGTTAATAAATCGAAAAGACTTAAGTTGCGGACAAATTTAGAAAGAAACAATAAGATATGCAAATCAATTACGCCAAATATTCAGAATATTT
>JAIBAH010000003.1 GCA_019695295.1 Bacteroidia bacterium
AGGTTTGGGGAACAGACGCAAGTGGAAATCCGGCATGGGTAAATGCAGTAAATACTATGGCTACCAACGACGTAGTTTCCGGTAGTACAGCCTTAACCGTAACCAACGGAGCCAATCAGACTGTAGGTACAGGAGACGTAACCGTAACGGTAGCAGACAACGCCTTAGGTCAGTCCGGAGTAGTCGCAGCACCTACGGGAGCAAATGCCAATCAGGTTTGGGGAACAGACGCAAGTGGAAATCCGGCATGGGTAAATGCAGTAAATACTATGGCTACCAACGACGTAGTTTCCGGTAGTACCGCCTTAACCGTAACCAACGGAGCCAATCAGACTGTAGGAACAGGAGACGTAACGGTAACGGTAGCAGACAACGCCTTAGGTCAGTCCGGGGTAGTAGCTGCACCGACCGCAGCGAATGCCAATCAGGTTTGGGGAACAGACGCAAGTGGAAATCCGGCATGGACAAGTGCCAATAATGCTTTGGTTAAAAACGATATCCTTGCAGGTGTAGCCAATAATGCCGTTTCAATAACCAACGGAGCAGGACAAGTAGTAGGGGGATCGAATGTAACTGTAAATGTAGCCACGAATGCGCTAAATCAATCAGGGGTAGTGTTGGGTACAACAGGAGCGAATGCCAATCAGGTTTGGGGAACAGACGCAAGTGGAAATCCCGGCTGGATTGACCCTACGGCCAATGTGGATGTGGAAAATGGTCTTTATTATAATGCAGTAGCCGGAAAAGTAAGACAAGGCGGGACATTGGTAGAAAATACAATTATTACCTTAGGTGGATTTAATTATACTCATAATATCAGCGGGGCTGGAGTTTTTGAGGCCCGTAATGGTGCTACAACCGGAGCCGGACTTTTGGTAAACAGTTCCAATAATGTAGGAATTGGTGCTGCGGTTCCTTCCCATAAACTTCATATCGGAGGATTAACCAATACAGAGAGAATTGAAGGGATTGGTACAGGAGGAACATTTTTAGTTGCTCCTGCTTCGACAACAGACAGGATGATGTTCGCAGACGCACAGGGAGTAGTAAAAGCTATGCCAAATGGTGCAAACGGTTCTTTCTTAACGATAAATAACTCAGGTGTTCCCGCATGGCAGGGTTTCAATGCAATGGTGGATAATGGATTATATTTCAATGCTGGAGCAGGAAGAATCAGACAGGGTGGACCATTGGTTGAAAATACGACCATAACAGAAGCGGGTTTTAATTATACCCATGATTTGACAGGTATCGGAGACTTTATTGTAACAGAAGCAAGTAGTGCAACTCCATCTTTGTTTGTAAAAGGAAATGACGGTGCAACTACTGATGGTTTTGTAGGAGTTGGAACCAATACGCCTGCTAATCGTTTTCATGTTCTTCATAATGCTGCTACAACAATGGCTACAGTGGCTACATATCCCGTAGCAATCGGTTATACGGGAAGTGCCGTAGATTTGACTATGGGCAGTGATGCTAATAATGTCTTGATTCAGGGATGGAATAATAAAGAACTTTTGCTGAATTCTCAGGGTAATAATGTAGGGATAAACCTTACTACAACCCCTGCACAAAATCTTGATATTAACGGTCGATTGGCAGTACGTGATGGGGTAATCCAAAGATATGCCAATAATGCTGCCCCAGTAGCGATTACAGGAACAAGTGATTTAGGATTATACTCTCAGCCTTCCGGAAACTGGATTCGTATTGCTTCCAATGCTGCTCCTATTAAATTCTTCACTGACCAGGGCGGTACGACAGGGGTAGGTACCAATGCGATTATGGCTGTAGATAATGCAAATGGTGGTGGGGTGAAAATTCATGCGGAAACTGCGGGAACAGGAAATGCCGGTGCCCCAAGCTCAAAGGCAGCGTTGGATGTTCAGTCCACATCCAAGGGGATGCATATTCCCCGTATGACGACGGCTCAACGGGATGCAATTGCACCAGGAGCGAATCAAAATGAAGGGCTGCTGATTTATAATACCGATAACGATTGTGTGGAGTTTTGGGATACGAAACCTACCACTACTCCTGTAAACGGGTTCTGGAACAGCATGTGTAAATGGTGTGAGGATGTGTATATTTATTCTGCAAGCTCTAATGGGAATAACTTCTTTTTACAGGCAGGTTCTCCCAACCGCCCTAAGAAATGGTGCGTATATGTGAATTCAGGCGTTACTTTGGGTGCTTCATCACAAGGGGGCACAGCACTTAATTTTTCAGGGTTGCCCGGAGGTTCTATCGTATATTTATTTAACTACGGTTCTATTGTTGGTGGTGGAGGAAACGGAGGGCAAGGCGGACAGGAAAGTGACGCAGTTTGTAGCGGGGATAATGTAGGGGGACTTGGAGGCAACGGCGGACACGCAATCATAGGCTCTGGTACCGTTCAGGTAATCATTACCAATAGTGGAATCATCGCAGGTGGCGGAGCAGGCGGCGGTGGCGGAGCAGGTGGATGTAGAAGTAATGGTGGCGGAGCAGGTGGCGGAGCAGGTATTCCTGTCGGATTAGGAGGTGCGGGCAGAAGTCAGGGACAAAAACCGACTAACTTTTTCTGTACAGGTTCTTGTGTAAATGCCCCTACTTCTTCTGCCGGAAATAATGGTACTACTTTTGGTTTTGGTCTGGGGGGGTGCTCAAATGGTAATTCTGGTGGAGGGTGTTTCTTCTCCGGCTCTAATGGAGGATGTGGTGGAAACGGTGGCGGAAACGGGCTGATTGGTGCAAATGGAACCGGAACAACCTGTGGTACCTTATTAGGGGGTGCGCAATTTGGAAACGGTGGAGTCGGAGGCAATGCCTTATTGGGGAATGGAGCAGGTTCATACCTTACCAATATAGGAGCAGGCTCATCAGCAGGTGCTATTACCCCATAAATTTTTATTAGCGATTTTTAGAGAACACAGGCAATCCGGGTATCGCCTGTGTTCTCCTTTAACATATAAGCATAGTATGAAATATACATTTTTGTTTTTAGCGTTTATTTTTATATTTGACCTTATACAAGGGCAATCTCCTATTAATACCTCAGCCCTTCCTGCTTACACCAACGAGGAAAGAGATAATATTCAGAATCTTCGGGATGGAATGATAATTTATAATTCTACAACGCATTGTATTAATTACTATGGGAATGGACTTTGGAGGGCATTATGTGGTCAGTGCGCTTCACCTCCCCCTGCCCCGACAGTGTTGGAAATTAAGCCGTTCTATAACTCGGTTACTATTCGTTTAAAACCGGATCTTTATCAGCATCAATTTGCATTGATGCCTTCTTTTACCCTATTACCGGATACTTCTTCAAAAAAAGTCATTATCAGGGATGAAAATACTCCTTTTGAGCAGGTAATGCTGCTGAATGTAAGTGACTGTGGAAGTAGTCAGCCAATGTTGCTTGAGGCTGTCAAGTTTTTGGAAAAAAATCCCTGTGGAAATGACCCTGTTTTAACAGATGTGAGGGATGGCAATGAATACCGAACCTTCAGTGTAGGAAATCAGTGCTGGATGACTACCAATCTCAGATATGGAAAAGAGGATAATAAAAGAATTTTTTTAGAAACGGACAACGTCAGAAAACTCTATGACTGGAACTTCGGAGAGGTGAAAAAAAATCCGAAAACCGGAAAGTTTGAAACGAAACCTTCGTCAGAGAATGTATGTCCTGCCGGATGGCACATTCCTACAGAATCAGATTTGGACGAAATGATTCAGTTTTATCGGGATTATGGCTCTCCCGTACTCATGCGTTTTGTCTTTAAGTCAGACGATAATGCCCATATTTATGATAAAGAGAAAAAAACATATGAGCCTTTAGATGAAAAACTATTATTCTGGAGTGCTTCAAACGCCGAATACGATGACTCCAAATGTGTTTTGTTAATCAGAGAAAATGAAATTCTAAAGCATTATATTCCTGCTGTAGTTGCTCTGCCTATTCGCTGTATTAAAGATAAAGAATAAATACAGAAGGCATTTTTCCTGCTTTTTTGTATAATTGCAATTAAGGCACCTATTTTAACAATTCAGTCAAATATTTGCCGGAAAAATATTGTAATCTGTTATATTTGTATTTTTAATGAAAATATAAGTCTCAAATTATGAAAAAGTTTTTATCTCTTATTGTACTGAGTTTAGGCCTTATGGGCTTACAGAAGTCTTACGGTCAATTATGGCTCGATACCACGAATTATACGCCTCAGCAAATCGTAACAGACTTCTTTGATTCTACTTACGTGACGGTAAGTAATATTACCTATACTGGTAGTTCTGGGTCAATGTGCTTTTTTGATGCTTCGGCAACTCCTTTGGGAATGAATGCCGGACTTTTGATTACGACGGGTACTTTTGCAGGGCTGAATGCTGGCAATACTCAGGGCGGATATACAGGAACAATGAATACTCCCGGAGATGCCGACCTTGATAGCCTTATTCCTGGGTATATGACCCATGATGCAGCTGTTCTTGAATTTGACCTGGTGCCGGATAAGGATACGATATGGTTTCAGTATATTTTTGGTTCCGAAGAATATCAGGAGTTTGTGGGTAGTGCTTTTAATGATGTTTTCGGGTTTTTCATTAGCGGTCCGGGTATAAGCGGTACTCAGAATATTGCTTTTATTCCGGGAACTACCACTCCGGTTTCCATCAATAACGTCAATGCAAACCTGAATAGTCAATACTATGTATGGAATGATACAATCGGTAGTCCTTGCTATACTATTATGGAATACGACGGATA
Source organism: Bacteroidia bacterium (assembly GCA_019695295.1). Lineage (GTDB taxonomy): Bacteria > Bacteroidota > Bacteroidia > J057 > J057 > JAAFHL01. Next base: position 4,748 of record JAIBAH010000003.1, read on the forward strand.
TACGACTCCTATGACAGCTTATGCGGTAGTGATTCCTGATTCCACCTATCATATCAAAATAGGCGTGGCGGATGCAGGGGATCAGATTCTTGACTCGGGTATATTTCTGGATGCTGAAAGCCTTGGCGGCGGCTTCCTGAAGGTAATGGGTAATTTCTCCCCTTCAATTTCGGGAGACGATGTACAGTTTTACGATAAATCCCGTTACGCTACCTCATGGTTTTGGGACTTCGGCGACGGTACTACTTCTACGCTTCGTAATCCCGTTCACACTTTTGTGAATCTGGCTACTACTCAATACACCGTTACCATGATTGCTTCCAACTATAATTCTGCTGATACAGTCGTAATGCAGATTGGCGGTACAAATTCCATCGCTTTGCCTTTGTCTGCTATCGCAAGTGTGTATCCTAATCCTACAAAAGGGATGCTGAATATCGAAATGAAAAATACTGCTTCCGCAACCCTGAAAGTGTATGACCTGAACGGTAAAGTACAATATATGCAGACTGTAAGCGGATTTGCAAAAGCAGACCTTAGTGATTTGCAAAGTGGCGTATATTTCCTTCAAATGGAAATGGACGGCAGAACCTATCAGACCCGTCTGATTAAAGACTAACCGGATTCTTAATCATTTTTGAAGATATCAACACAGTCAGTAAACCAATTGCTGACTGTGTTTTTCCATTTTAAAAAAGACTTTTTTACGGTTTATTCGTTAATCAAAAAGGACACTCAATATTAGTTTTTTATGAGATTTAAATTTTTACTTTGCATTTTCTGTATATTATTCATCGTAAGGGCTCAGTCGCAGACTTGTATTCCCGACCCTCAGTACACGGTTCAGGGGATTTATCCGGATACCCTTCTGCCGGCCTGTTTGTGGTCCCCCTATCAGAAAACGCTTACCGCAGTGATTCCCAAAGATACAATCATAAACAATACAGGCTTGACCATTCAGGACTTTGAAGTGATGGATATACTTTCCCTTCCGGACGGAATGACTTATGAATGCGGAACGCCGGATTGTATAATTGAGGGAGGAACAAATGGCTGTATTTCCATTTTCGGCACGCCGGATACTTTTCAGAATACAGGGGTTTATCCGCTAAAACTGATTGCAAAATGGCGTTTTACTTTCGGTACACAGGCAGATAGCCTGACTGATACCCTTTCCCTGCCAAATCTGCACCTTACCCCCAAAATTGTAGGACAAATAATGGGAATTACTGAACCCAACTGCGATTCCATCAATCAGGGAAGCGCAATTGTGTATGGATATGGATCCAATCCTCCTTTTTATTATTTGTGGGATAACGGTCAGGTCGGTACAGTGGGTACTCAGTTAAACCCCGGTATTCATCATGTGTATATCACGGACAATGTAGGATGTCAGATATTCCGTCAGGTAACGATAGAAACCGCAGGCTCCGGACCTGTAGCCAATATGACAGATAATAATCCCACCTGTTTTGAGGAAGAAAATGGTTCGGTACAGATTAATATGGTCAATACGTCTGTTCCTCCCTTCTATTATTCCTGGAGTACAGGGGACACAACGGCCTCAATCAGCGGGCTTCCTGCCGGGAGCTATATCGTAGCTATAACAGATGGATTGGGGTGCGTTTCCATCTATATTGAAACCCTGGTACAACCTCAGTCATTCCTGGTAAATGCTTCTATCTATCCACAGACCCCGGGCTTCAATGACGGTTACATCATCGCCGACCCTACGGGAGGAACGCCTCCTTACGAATATTCCTGGAATACCGGTGAAACAAGTGAAACCTTACTGAATATTACTGCAGGAGCCTATACACTCTATCTTACCGATGAGCAGGGCTGCACTTTTGATACTACTTTTATCCTTCCCATGCTGGTATCTCTGGACAAACCCGGCGAAAAAATATTTTCAAAAATTTATCCGAATCCTCTTATTCACAATCATACATTAGTACTGGAAGCAGAAACCTTTAGAAATACCCCGCTTCAGGTAAGGATTTACAATCCGGAAATGCAGTTGCTAAAACAATGGGATTTTGAAAATCAGGAAAAGAAAACAGAGATAGGAATCCCTCCCGGGCTGGAGCAGGGGGTATATTTTATAGAACTAAAGGCTGGCGGAGAAAAAGAATTTCATAAAATAATTTTTGCACATCCGTAAATTTTCCTAATATTGCTTTCCGATTGAGGGAGCCCGAAAACACAGTAAGATTACTGTATATTCTGAAAATGGAATATCAGGAAGCGGGTTTGCAGGTTTTTTCTTTATATTTTTTTTCAAAAAAAAGGATAGTACAATACAGAATAAATTATGATTAGAGACGTTTTCTGGGGAAAAGATGCAGGGAATAATAAAGTACTGGTAACAGTAGTTTCAGATTCGGTAAAGCCTGAAATTCAGGTTGTAAATGTGTTCAGGCCGGATGATTTGGAGGAATCTGTTTTTATGAAACTCAAAAACGACCTGTTTGATATCTGGAGGGACGGGGGTGAAATTGATTTTCCAAAAGGAAGCAGTCTGAAGTGGAATATAAAAACGAACCCACACTATCCCGAAGATTTACCAAAACCCGAAAAAGAAGATAAAGCGGAAAGCCTTGTAAGAAAAATCAGAAGAAATATCCTTCAGGTGTACAGTGCCGGCTTCAGGGATGAAGTCCAGCAATTGCTCAATGGGTTTGAAAAAAAAATCACAGGACTGAATGAATGGAATAAAGAAGACCGGCTTTTTTTACAAAACTACGAAACCGTTATCAGAGGGGCAGGAGAATTGTATAATCAGATAGAAAGAACCGGAAAATGGGAAGATAATGAATGGCTTACCCCCTCAGATTCCTACAGCCTCCGCCAAATCATCAAAACGCTTTACCAAACGCTGGATGCGCTTCATCTGAAATCTGTGACAAACAATTATCAGAAAATGCAGATTAATCTGGAGAAATTTCTGCAAAAAGTCCAGTCTGCTATTCCGGCGAGAGAAATCAAGGAGGCGGCTCATGAACTGAAGAACGAAATACGGGAAACAGAGCTTACCCGTCAGCAAAAAGATGAACTTTTTCAGACTATTAATGACGCAGTGGATGGCATAAACCGAAAGCAGGAGGAAGAAAGAGCGGTGCTTGAAAAGGTGAGTGAAATGAATTTTGAAGACTATGAATCCCGGTTGAAGGAGTTGGCAGTGGAAGTAGAGCAGGCTACTTTTTTTCAGGAAGTAAGAGAATCCCTGAAGCAGATTCAGCGGGAAATCCGGGATGCCAAATTGCTGCCTCCTCAGCGAAAATCCCTGATGGATTCGCTGGATGAATTGTTTTCTGCCCTCTCAGACCGTCAAAGTGATGAGAAAAAAAACCTGAGCTCGATTTCGGAAGCTCAGTTTCCGGTTTTATCCGAAAGACTGGATATAGGCAAAAGACTCGCTGCCTACAATGATGATTTTCAGGAAACGAGAGAGTATCTGAAAACCCTCCAGAACGATGTATTTGAGGCTCGTCTTACCCGTGAGCACCGGGAGGCTCTCAAGACGGGGCTAAACGAAGCCTTTGAGAAAGTAAACGGAAGGGCCGACAAACTCTTTGCGGAAAGAAAAAGACTGCATGAGAAAAAAGGCATGGAGATGGAAAACCTTAGATTGAAAAAAAGACAGGAATGGGAATTCCGGATGAAAGAGAAGATTATTTATACAGAAAAAAACATTAAAAATCTTCAGAATGCGATTGAAAATGATGAATTTTATCTCCAGCAGCAGGAAGAAAAATGGGCAGATTCAAAAGAGGAACGAATTGAGAAAAATATTGCACGCATAAAATCCCAGATTATAGAAAGGCAGAATAAAATCGAGGAATACAGAAAAGAAGTTGCGGCAATCGAAGAAAAACTGAAAGAAGACTGAAAAGAATACCGCATTATAAATCAATTAAAAAATATGAAAAATAAACTTCTGTTGCTTCTGGGGATTTTACCTGCATTTGTACAGGCTCAGATTACCATTTACGATACTGATATGGCTCAGCCCGGGGACATAATCGTCCGTCATACGGATACTTTGACTACGCTTTCGCCGGGCGGTTCAGGTCCCGGACAGGTGTGGATGATGACGGATGTTACGATACATGACACAGATACCACCACGGTTCTGGCAGCTTCTTCTACCCCTTATGCCGGTTCATTTGCCGGGTCTAATATTGCGATGACCAATGACAATGCAAGTTTTCTTTACTTTAAGCAAAACAGCGACTCTCTTGTAGCCACAGGACTTGCGGGCGATTTACTCGGAACGGGCACTACAATCACCGCTGCACTTACTCCGGATTTATTGCTTCATCGTTTTCCCCGCACTTACGGAGACGGACTTACGGACACCTATACGATGGATGTAACTACAAACGGAGCCGCTTTCAACGTGAATCAGGTTCGGTTTAAAAGAAAAGCATTGATTACAGAGGATGTGGATGGCTGGGGAACAATCACGACACCTGCCAGTACTTTTGACGCGTTAAGATTAATTCATACTGAGTATTTAACCGATACAATTTGGGTGCAGGTATTTCCCTTTACTCCCTGGACGCAGGCTACTGTCTCTGTGGATACAACCGTTGGGTATAACTGGATAGCCAAAGAAACGAAGCTCGCTGTGGCTGAAATGACCGTAGATTCGGTCGGCAATCCTGAATCGTTTACCTGGACGATGTTGCCCTCCACTCCCAATGAGGTTGACGCCGGGGTTTCGGCTCAGTCCGTGAAGTGCTATCCGGTACCGGCTACTGACAAAGTGTCTTTTAGGAAGTCAGAAGGGGAATTTAACGAGGAAATGCTGCTGAATGTATGGACTCCCGAAGGAAAAAAAGTGACCTCTCTTACCGTTTCTGCTTCCAATAGTAAAGAGTTTTCCTTTGATACCGGAAATCTGCCTGAAGGAAGCTACTTCTGGGAATTAAGAAACGAAGTATCCGGAAAAACGGAAACCGGAAAAATGTTTATCAGAAGATAGGCACAGGATAATTAAAACAAGGACTTACTTTCAATAAATTGGTTTACGTCCGGGGAATACTGACTACTTCGGGGCCTGAGGTAAGTACTATAAAATGAAAAATTGCAACTGTTTCTGTTAAAGACCGTATTCATTTCCTGCTTTCAGGATTAAATGAAATGATAAAAAAAATATTGTGGTTCCTTGTCGGCCTGCTTTTTCTGTGTTTTCTGTTGCTGAACCTGTTTGCATATAATCAGGCGTATCACTTTTGTCATGTTGATACTGAGGTAAAAGTAAGAACAAAGTCAGAAAATCTGTTAACCTGGAAGGAAAAACTCCGGTTGGCGTATAGTGGAATCAGTAATCCGAAACCGGAAAATGAGTATGCTCCTGATTTTGAGCATGATACCGTTTTTATTCAAAGTAATGTGAAACTCGAGGGTTGGCTTTCTGTGTCTCAGCATAAAAATAGTCCCGTCGTGATTATGTTTCCGGGATATATGGCGGCCAAAAGTTATATTTTGCGCAGGGCTGAAATACTGAAAAATGAAGAGATTGATGTATTGATGATGGATTTTATGGGAGCAGGAGGGTCAGAGGGGAATGTATGTACAGTTGGAATCAGGGAGGCCGTTAATGTAAAGGACTCCTATGATTATATCCGGAAGCAATACCCCGAAAGAAAAATTTATTTGTTTGGAAATTCTATGGGGGCTGCTGCAATTCTCAAGGCCTGCCGGGATTATCCGGAGATGAAACCCGATGGGCTGATTCTGGAATGTCCGTTTGCTACGCTGAAGCAGGCGATATATAACCGTTGTGAACTACTGGGGATTCCTGCCTTTCCTGCATCCGAACTGCTGATGTTTTGGGGAGGAGTTCAGGAGGATTTCTCTGCTTTTGAGATGAACCCCGTGGAATTTGCCCGTTCAGTACAGGCTCCCGTGATGCTTATATCCGGAAAACTCGACCAAAAAGTACAATCGTGGGAAACGGACAGTATTTTTTCGGCTTTGTCTGCGAAGGACAAAAAACAGGTCGTTCTGAAATCCTGCGGGCATGACAATTTTATGAGAGAAGCAGGACTTTGGAAAAAGGAAGTCATCTCCTTTGTAAAGTAAACGTTCCCTTTTTAGATTATTTCTTTTTTATATTTACAAAAAATATTCGGGGCGGAAGAAATATGAGGACGTATTTTTATCAATGAAACACAAAAAGTATTTTTTACGTAAAACACAAAAAAACAGTTCAATGAAAAGAAAAAAGTTCATACAACTATTAAATCAAGGGGAATACACGAGTGTATTATCGGAGCTGAAACTCTATTTTTCTGAAGATGAAACGCTAATAAACCTGATTGGGGAATTTCAGACACTAAGAAAAGACGAAGTAACAAAAGAAAAAGCAGAAAACTGGATTGATAAAGTATTGGAATACATAGAGTCGGTAAGTCCTTCTGTCTGGGAAGTGATAGAAGAGGCAATGCCGGACCGCCCGGAAAATGCAGCGGAAATTGATCTGGAATTTATGTCAGATGATCCGGAGCAATTCTTTAATCTGGGAGAAGGATATCTGGAAATGGGAGACCCTTATAAGGCGATTAAAAGTTTTAGTTGTTCGCTCATGCTGGATGAAAGTCAGGTAAAAGCGTGGAACTCTCTTGCCTTTTCATTTGCCGTTACCGGTCAGCAGTTGAAAGCCGTGAGTTGCTGGAACCGCTCACTTTCCTATATGCCCAACGAAGGCCGGATTCTCTATAATATCGGAATTGCCTATTCCAGTCTCGAACAACCCAATAAAGCAATTCATTTTCTGGAAAAAGCGCTGGCAATCATGCCTGAAGATGTCAATATCCTGCTTCATCTCGGAGTAGCCTACATGGGGTTGGGAGATACGGAGACCGCCATAGAATATATTACCAAAATCACAGTAATAGAGCCTGATAAGGCACAAAGCTGGATAAAACTGGCGGACCTGTATCAACATATCCGGAGTTTTGAAAAAGCCGAAAACTGTTATCAGAAAGCCATTGAACTGGAACCGGAGGATGCAATGATTGTTTATAGAATGGCTCATTTTTATATGAAAAATAAATTATATGATAAAACCGTTGATTTATTTCTCCAGACCATCGAAAAGCTACCCGAATTCTCGGACGCCTATCATTATCTCGGGCTTACCTATCTGTACAGGGTAGAGTATGATACCTCCCATATTTATTTTAAACGCGCCATCGAACTGGACTCTGAAAATGCCCGAGCATATTACAACTGGTCTTGTTTGTATAGCTTGGAGTTCAAAAAAGAAGAAGCCCTTGATTTACTCAGAAAGTGCCTTGCGCTGGAGGAAAGTTTTAAGGAAAAAGCCATTGTGGATCCTGATTTTGCATGGCTGAAGGAGGACAGGGATTTTCTCTCACTCGTGGGAGAAGAAAGCACCTCTTCCTCAACAGGTTTGTAATGTACATTACATTGAGGATTTTACTTCGGAGAGCGTCTTTTGTTTCCGTGTATTTCGTACTTTCTTTTTCAACCAAAATATGAACAATTCTATTTCTTCTTACAGCCTTCTCACCGATTTATACCAACTGACGATGTCATACGGATACTGGAAGGCCGGAATGCATACGCATGAGTCCGTGTTTCATCTTTTTTATCGTAAAAATCCCTTCAGGGGCGGATTTTCTATTGCTGCGGGGCTGGAAGCGGTCACCGAATTGCTGGAAAATTTCCGGTTTGAAGCATCAGATATAGCCTATTTGCAAACCCTCATCGGAAATGACGGTCAGCCTTTGTTCGAAAAAGGATTTCTGGAATATCTGGCCAACCTGAAGATGGATTGTACGGTACATGCAATTCCGGAAGGAACGGTAGTATTTCCCCATGAGCCTTTGCTTCGTATTCAGGGGAATATTATTCTGTGTCAGTTGCTGGAAACGCCTTTGCTGAATATTCTGAATTTTCAGACTCTGATAGCCACCAAAGCAGCAAGGGTATGTAAAGCTGCTGCGGGAGAGTCGGTACTGGAATTCGGGCTGAGGAGGGCTCAGGGAAAAGACGGGGCTTTATCTGCAAGCCGGGCTGCCTATATCGGCGGTTGTCATGCGACCTCCAATGTGCTGGCCGGCAAACTATACGGCATTCCGGTGAAAGGTACACACGCTCACAGCTGGGTGATGTCGTTCCGGAATGAGCCGGAGGCATTTGCACACTATGCCGTTGCAATGCCCAATAACTGTGTGTTTCTGGTAGATACGTACGACACGATTCAGGGTGTAAAATATGCCATTGAAGAAGGGGAAAAACTCAGAAATCTGGGGTTTAAACTGGCCGGAATCCGGCTGGATTCGGGAGACCTGGCGGCATTAAGTATTGAGGCAAGGAAATTACTGGATGAAGCGGGATTTGAAGAAGCGGCAATTGTGGCAAGCAATGATCTGGATGAATATACTATATCAGCCCTGAAAGCAGAAGGGGCAAAAATCAATATATGGGGAGTAGGGACCAAGCTCGTCACCGCTTACGATCAGCCGGCTTTGGGTGGAGTATATAAACTTTCGGCAATCCGGAGCAGAGGAGGGGAGTGGGAGTACAGAGTCAAACTCTCAGAACAGATTATCAAGGTATCCAATCCCGGGGTTTTACAGGTCAGAAGATGGACCGATCCTGAAGGAAATTATCTTTCGGACATGATTTACTCGGAAACTTTTGGGAACCCGTCACCTGTTTTCATTGATTTTGAACGGGAAGCAGCAGTGGAATGCACCGGGGCATTTACTGATTTACTCATCCCTGTTTTTGAGCAGGGCAGGAAAGTGTATGAAAATCCTCCTTTGGATTCTATTCGTTCCCGTACACTGGAGCAATTGAGTAAATTACCGGAAAAGTTTCAGGTTTTTCAGCCGGAGTCATCTTATCCCTGCGGCCTTGAACAAGGATTGTATCAGTTTAAGAAAAAAATGATAGAAGCAATCAGGGGATAATTACATTCCTGAAGAATCCTTCTGCACCCTTCATTAAAAATTATACCGTACCATTAACCGTAAATCCGAACGGGTAGAACCGGTAATTTCATCCAGACCGGAGCCAATAGTATTGGGAGTGAAATAGAGATTATTATTTACCCCGTTGGTATTATTGGGGGTGAAATAACGGGTTTGGGAAAGTCGCACCCAAATATCCAGTCCCCGGATTGCCTTGTAATTCAGCATGATATAATACCGGCTTCCCATTCCGTTATAGGGAATAATGGAGAAAGAACCGGGAACGTCGTTTTCGTATGCATAAATCCGGGCATTGTAGTCTTTAATGTCAAACACTGCATACCGGGCTGTTATCTTGAATTTAAATCCGAGCTTGTAGCTGATATCCTGATACAATAAAAATCCGCGGGCATTGATTTCATTTTCCCTGCTAAACCAACTGGTTTCCAGTCGGGTACGGAGCATCAGGTTTTTGGCGAGCTGAGACTGAAACTGCAGGCGGAACTGCGTTCTTCTTTGCCCGATTAAATAATCCAGCCGCTGAAGATCCGGCATAGAATCGGCACTGTATTCTTTATTGTCCACCCGGAAACGGGCATAAATGGTAGTTCCTCTCCGGATTGTATAGTCTGCCTGTGCCAGAAAATCATATCCTGCTGAAGGGAAAGAAATCCCAAAACGGTTATAGGGGAATTTATAGTAGTCATAAAAAGTAGAAATCACCCATTTTGTATTCGGGCGGATTTTCAGACCCATATACAATCCGGTTTCATTCTGAAGCGTTCTGGGTTGTTCTCCGAAAGTATAGCCCTGAAGAGAATGAAAGTCTTTATCAAAATGACGGAAGTGAATTGTCATATCCACTTTGGGGGATAATGCAGCCATTACCCCGGCTACTCCCGCCATTCCGCCCGAACGGCTCCTTGCAATCTCTCCGAAAAAGTTAAAATTCTGAAATACATAATCTACATCCAGGCCGTTCAGGTAATTTTGTGTACCACTGAAATCAAACTGATTGTAATAATTGATTCGGGGAAGAATCGCAGTGCTGAATGACTGATACAGATGAGAGGTTCCGATAATCAGTTTTTTGCCTTTGTATTCTATACGCCCGCCGGTAGAAGTCTGAAACAAAGAACGTCTTTTCTCAAACTCAGAAGTCGTCCTGTGTAATCCCCCCAGATTGAATCCTGAGAAAACATTTTCATCCGTTCCAAGGGTATCCGAAGCGGAATAGGAAGACGAGCCGTCCATTGCCACTCTTGAGAAAAATCCGGTAAAATAGAATTGTTTTAGGGCATAAGTAGCGGCAATTCCCCTTCTGTAGCTATTTTCATTTACCGAAGCATAGGGGCGGATTCCTCTTTGCTGCATTTTGGTGGCGGCGATTACTTCAGCTCCTTTCCCGAAACCCAGGCCTGAAGAAAAAATGAGCCCCTGCCCGGTCTGAATATTGTAATCTCCAATTACCAGCGATTTCAGGTTACCGTAATTGGTAATGGCCGCATGTCCGGAAAGAAAATCATATCCGAAAACCCCGTCTTTAAACTGGAATCTTTCTCCTGCGTCTTTTTCTCCCGTAATGGCAAAACTGAAAAACTGACCGTATCGCGCCCTCAGACGGGTATAGTTTTTAAAGGCAGAACCCAGATAATGGCTTTTTTCGGAGCCATCCGGATTATATTCCACTGGTCCGTATCCTTTTTGTTCTTCAAGCACTGTAGAGGCACGCTGTATAAATTCATACTGCATCCCTTTTCGTACTTCTGAGACAGGAGGGCCGGCAGGATGCATCCGATTCGGATCAATGTCTTTGGGGCGGGCGTCTGTAGTCACGTATGGCATAATTCCCTGAACGACAGACTCGCTGAAGCCTGCAACTGCCTGCAATTCATATACAGAAGTCAGTTCTCCAGTATTGGCGATATGTTCAAAAAGGTTATTAATTAATACATCATTCATTCCCGGAAGCTGAATCAATTCCTCCCGAGAAGCATTATTCAGATTCAGGGGCTTACGCAGTAAATCCTGCAGAAAATCGGTAACGATGGTAAAATCTGCATCTTCCGTAGATTCGGTATTACTGATAATATCCTCCATCCGGGTGTCAATATCGTCGGAAATACTGTCGTTTTGAGCAAAACTGAAGGAGAAAAGTCCTGTCAGTATTATAAGTATGAATATATTTTTCATAAAAATGTTACACTTTTGGATAAATTTACATCCGGATTTTTTATACAAAATGCTGATTAATAGAATTTTGAAGTTATTCCGGATAAAAAGAGATTATTCGCCGCCCTGTTCTGTTACACTGACCTTTTTTCCAAATTTATAAGTCATGGACAGATGAGGGGTATAACCCAGTGTCTGATGGATAGAGGAAGAAAAATCAATGCTCAGCATTTCTTTGTATTGCCATCCGAAACCAAACGTAAGTAAAGTAGGTTGAGTTCCGGCTCCCACTCTTGCGCACCAGCCTTTATAGAATTTATATTCCAGTCCGCCTCTGAAAGAGACAGGTCTTGTCATGTCTTTCTGAACATCTGCCACAATTGTGATTTTATCAGAAGGAGTGTAACAGATACCCGTAGATAATACTGTAGGAATATTTTGTTTTCCGTTCTGAGTCTTAATTTTGGATTGGGTTACATTGTAGGCACTTGCTCCGATTTGGATATTGCGGGTAACCTTCACATTCAGTCCAATATCAGCCCAGACGGTCATACTGCTGCCCAGGTCAGGGATATTGATGTTTGCGACGTTGATTTTAGTGCCAATACTCAGTTTGTCAAGAAAATACGTAGCATACGTTAATCCGATTTTATTTTCCCGGTAATTACTGAACCCGAAGGAGCCGATTTCTGCCCCCACATAATGCCTGTCTTTCAGGGGCATTGCGAAAGAAGCTCCTCCGTAAAGCAGTTCTTTCAGACCAAATCGCCTTTCTGTATAAAATCCTGCCTGAGCTGAAGGCAGAAAGGTAAGTCCCGCAGGATTATACGACATTGCCCATAAATCGCCGTTGATTGCCGTATAGGCTCTCCCTAATCCGATGCCTCTCGCACCAAGCAAAGTAGGGTCATTCCCGGCTATTAGTAATGAAACAGGTGTCAATAAAAAAATTAATAATGGAAGTAAACTAATTCTCATAAACCTAAAAAATAATAATTATAAAACGGATTTCCGCCTTCTTTTGCCCCAAAATTATTGTTTCGCTGCGAATTTACAATAATATTTTCATTATTTTTTCCTTAAGCGGTATTTAATCCTCTAAATTTCAGATTTGAGGGCAGTTTTTTTATGAAGCCGCAATTTTTGTGCAAAAAAACAGGGGAAATGTCCTTTGTATTTCACGGTTTTTTCTGACTGACATAAAGGGTTTTGTATGCTCTCAGCGTTGTCGTATCATTTTCTCCGTTTACCCTGGGTTTTACTTCTAATTTCAGGGTATAATCTCCTTCGGGCGTACCGGAAGGGACATCGAGATTGTACCAGACATTTCCCCAATCTACTCCATTTAGAGTATCCCGGGTATAAGCAGTGCCGTATTTTTGCATTAATTTTATTCTTTGCAAAGGATTTTCGGGTTGATTCGTTATGGATAAATTGTAGGTGGTTTTGGGTGAGTTGGTGGGGAAATAGTCCTGAAATACGGGAGTATCAATATTGGTGCCTGCAAAAACAGAGGAAGGAAATTCTTCAATCATCGAGTTCAGGTCACTGTTTTTTTTATATATCCGGATATAATCTACCGTGTATTTTGAGGGATTCGGAGTGGCTAACGGATGATTAATCCCGGAACCATTCGGTACAGGCTTGTTAAAGTCCGGCGCATATGCCTCCAGTGCGATAGCTAAATTCTCCCCGTATTTTTGATAATTAGGGACAGTACCAATCAGCGTGTTGTTGATATAAAGCGTAATTTCATTCGGATTCCATTCGAGAGAATAGATGAAAAAATCTTTCGATAAATTCAGGAAATAGGCTCCCACTCTTGCGTCGTCCATCGGTACGCCCATAAACCGGGGAGTAGTTCGCTTGTGTTTCGGGTCCGGAAATGGAATATTGTCGTTACAGGGAGGCTCCGGACACCAGAATTCTGAAAAATGCAAAGAGCGGGAAGTCTGTTCAATACTCATCTGATCAAAAGGCAGATACCAGAACTCAAAAATATTGATATCTCCGTATGCGTCAGCCCTTAACCAAAAAGAAGGAAAAAGTCCGCAGCCTTCGGGAATTTTAATTTTTGCCTCTACAAAGCCATATCTTAGCCGGAGTTTACTCTGCAAAGTGCTCGTCAGCCATATATCCGGATTGTCAGGTGAAGGAGACATCGTTATTTCCAGGTTTCCATTATTTTTCGCTGCTCTCTTCCAGTCCCAGTCAAATACGGGGTTTCCGTACCAGTCCGGCCCATCAAAGACGGTCCACTTTTTATGATAGTTTTGCACTGAATGTTTTTCCATTTCCAACGGTGAAGTTCCATCAAATTCATCCTGCATAATCAGGGTGTAACCGGGCTTTTCTACCGGATTTACCGGAAAAGAATAGGGCGCATTATTATCGTAATTGATTTTTACACATTTCCTCCCGGATTTATTTCCCTGACCGATATCTGCCGAATCCAGACAAAACTGACACGCTACCCCATTAATTTCCCAGCTGTCTCTCGCCTGTGAATATAACAGATTTGAAAAAACAAGCGATAGCACTATTATCAGACTCTTCATAACAGATGGCGTTTTTTAATTGATTTTTAAGTTAACGATGAGTTTCCTAAAACAGATGGCCTCAGGAAGATACATTTGCCATTTTGGGTTTATCTCATGATTGCTGACAATCAAATATTTGTACTTAATAAAAATAAATTTCCAGATAATACCCCCAAAATTCATGAAAAATAACCGGCAAAATCCGGTTTCATGATGAAATTATGCTGCAAAACTATAAACAAAACCCAAAAGGTACAAGAAAATTTCAGGGAATTTTTCCTGCCGGAAAGGAAAGATATCCGGACTCTCCTGCTTCCGGTAAATTGGGAGCTGATGAAAAGGTAAGCCATAAATTACCGCCCTCTCAACCGGTACATCACAGAAAGTAATGAGAAGACTTTTGCTATGAATAAAATAAGTGTCAGGGTTTTGTAATGAAGGTAAAATTTAGTTAATTTGCTTCTTTCAAACAAAAAATTGGCTATTTCTGATATTTTTGTAAAAATGAATATAAAATCTCTGATTTTTTTTCTATTCTTCTGGTGCGTCATACTGCCGGAATATTCGGAGGGGAAGCCATTTCCGGACTACCCCACGGTACTGAATCGTTTACTGAAAAACTATACCCTCAAAAGCGTAGAATATGAAGCCGGGGGCACTCAGTACACAATCAATACCCTTGCCAAAAAAACAGACGGGTGGTACTGGGTTCAGACAGTGTTTAAAGAAGGGGAGGAAAAAATACCCGTACGGACAGTTTCCAATTTGTTCTGGTCAGCCAAAAGCCGGAGTTTTCTGGAATTAAAAGCCCCCGGAAATACCACAGGAGTCAAAAATAATGAGGATTACCGGGAATTCCTCCTGAATACGAACGAATATGAACGAATGTATTACCGTATTTCTCCTTGCTACGGATATACAGGATGGGAAAAAGATTTGATTTATCTGTACAAAGACAAAACCTCCCTGCCGGATTCCGCATTGTATATGCTTGGAAGAGCCTACAGTTTTTATTCAGGCAATCTGATTCTCGATTATAGCTCTCCCGTTGCTGCTGATTACCGGTTTATCCTTCCTGAGGGATTGAATTGCCTTAGCCCTGCGCAACTTGCTGAATACAGGAAGTATCATCACGCCACAATCCGGACATTTGAGCGGCTCGAAAAGCAAAATCCCAAATTCGAAACCATTATTGGAAATATTTCCGTGAAAACTGCCAATGAACATATCACCGCTTTTCTGTATCTCTGTATGGTACAAAATGAAGCGGAAGCAATGAAAGAACTGGCAAATGTCCGGTATCCGGAAGAGATTCTGAAGATTTCCCGGAATTACATGAACTCCTGCCGTCAGGACGCAGTGTTGATTACCAATGGGGATAACGATACTTTTCCATTGCTTTATCTTCAGGCCAAAGAACATTTCAGAACGGATATTACGGTAATCAATATCTCTTTGCTGAATACCAACCGCTACATCGAAATGCTCCGCAATCAGCAGTACGCCCAGGCTTTGATGTTTTCTGCTTCTCCTGAAGAAGTGAAAAGTATTGAGGACTATATTCCCCTCAAAGTAACGGAAGATACAGTCAGTGTTTCATCGGTATTAAAGTCAATTTATAAAGGAAATATTGAATCCATTGCTTCCGGAACGCTTTACTTACCCTCAGAAGAATATCCGGATTTATACTGGGCTCCGACGGATAAAAGCTACTGGCTCAAAGCAGACATGATGCTCATGGATATACTGCAAGCCAACGCATGGAAACGTCCGGTGTATTTCTGCCAGACGGTTAGTCCGTCCTCATTTTGCGGGCTGGATGATTTTTTCTGTACAGAAGGTCTGGCTTTCAGGATAAATCCCGGCTCTGAAAATCAGAAGGAAGAAGTCACCGGACTCTCTCTTTATACCTTCAATAATAAGGATGTCAGAAAGATATGCAATCCTGAAGCACAACGGGAAATGCTGTTTGAGCAATTTGTTTACCCTTCTGTTTATTCCTCAAGCGAAAGTACCGTGAATGCATACAGCAGCATCCGACTCAACTATATTTATCTGGCGATGAACTACCTGAGTAATTCGGATTCTGCCGGGGTACTAAAAATACTCGACCGGTGTATGGGACTTTTTCAGGATGAATACTTCCCTGGCGATTATCCCTCCCTGATTATCGCAGAACTGTACTACCGGACAGGAGAAACAGACAAAGCCAATACCCTCGTATCGCAGGTTTATAAAAACATAAAAACCAACCGGCTAAAACCCGAATCCATTCATACTTCAATACTGAACCTCATGGAAAGACTGACGGACGGGTATGGTCAGGAAGCATTTTTGGAGCAATTAAAAAACACCCACTAAAAATGAACAGCAATAATATCCATAGTATCATAGCGACAGCCAGAAGCACAGGATCACGCAAGCTCGATTTGAGCAATATGAGCCTGACGAGCCTCCCTCCTGAAATTGCAGGCGAATTGCCCGAACTCGAAGAGTTAAATTTAGCAGGGAATCAGATAACGGATATTTCAGGCCTTAAATCACTCGTAAAACTCAAGGTGCTGGACCTGGATTTTAATCCTGTAGAAAATATTGAAGTGCTTGCCGATTTGCAGGAGCTTACTTCCCTTTCTTTGAGAAAAGAAGCAGAGAGAAGAAAAATAGCGCAGAAAAATGTAAATTATCAGATTCAGCAATCCGCAGAAAATGCAAATTTCCCTGCTTATTTGCGTATTCAGCCGCTGGAGAGCCTCAAAAACCTGAGAATGCTCTGGCTTGATCATCAGGAAATTGAGGGGGAAGAAACGCTGAATGAGTTACATTATTTAACGCTGCTGAGCCTGAACGGGATGAAAATTTACCATCACAATCTGTTCCGGCTTTCTGAACTGGAGCGGCTTTATCTGGAAGAAACAGGCCTTGTGGAACTTTCGTTTCTCAATGCTTTTCCAAAATTAAAGACTCTTCATCTGTCCGGTAATTATATTGAAAAATTGAATGGTATCGAAGCACTGACTGACCTGGAATGTTTGGTACTGCAAGGAAATCAGATAATGGATATTTCTCCGTTGAGTACGCTGGGAAAACTTAGTCAGATTGATATTTCCAATAATCAGATTAAAGATTTTAGCCCGCTAAGTCATCTGATTATAGAGAAAAAACTCAGTGTTGTATATGCTTTTCCGGATGCCACCGTACTTGAAAACAGTATTGCTACCGGAGGAAATCCATGGGAAATGCCTCCTCTGGAAATTATGAATGCAGGAGGAGATACGCTGAGAAATTATCTGATCGAGTTTACCGAAAAAGAGCAGATAACCAACCGGGAAATAAAACTCATCCTTGTAGGGAACAGTACTTCAGGCAAAAGTTCTCTTTCCAAACTCCTCAGAACCGGGCAGTTTGATACTCAGGAGACTACAACGCACGGAATCCGTTCTGAGGAGTGGAGGCCAGGCAACAGCAGGCTGAAAGTACAGGTTTGGGACTTTGGAGGGCAGGAATATTATCATGCTACCCACAGATTGTTTCTGAGCAGCAGGGCGGTTTATCTTGTATTATGGGACAGAGGTACCAATGAAGGAGGATTTGTAGATACGGATATTTACTATGACCAGAACGGAGAGCCGGTAAAAAAAACAGAAAGCCTGGAACATTTTCCCCTTGCTTACTGGATGGACACAATCCGGTTCTATGCCCGTGATAGCAGTATATTTACGATTCAGAATAAAATTGATTATTACAAGCCCATGGATTTGCCTGAAGGAGTCAGGGATACTTACGAAATTAATCCGGAGCATGTGGTTTCTCTCAGTGTCAAAATGGCGAGTGACAGAATTAATTCGGAAAGTCTGGAGGAAAATGTGGAGGATAAATATTTTCTGAAATACAAACTTTTTGAAACGATGCTCAAGGAAGAGCTTCTGACAAATGCCAATACTTTTTCCATGTCGAAATACTGGAAGCAGGTCAGGGAAGAAATCGAAATATTATCAAAATCCGAAACCCAGTTGTCCCGTAAGGCATTTGAGGAAATTTGCAAAAAATATGACAGCAACCCCAATCCTGAACTGGTACTTTTCTATCTAAAGGAAATGACCGGACTTGTGCTGTTTTTTCAGGATAATGAAACCCTCAAAGACAAAATCTTCCTTCGGCCCAATGAGATTCACGCCAGTATTTATCAGATTCTGAATTATCAGATTCGTGAAAACAAAGGGAGTTTTGACCTCAGTCATATACAGCAGATTCTAAGTTGCACAGCAGAGGAATCCAAAGAATACGCAGCTTTAATGGAGCAGTTCGAGTTGATTTTTGAGACCGAAGAAGGGAAGTTTATTGCCCCTCAGTATCTCCCTCACTCACTGGAGCCTGCTCAGGTTCAAATGATAGAGCAGTTTATGAATCTTGAGCCTGCTTTTGTACTGAAACTTCCGGGATTTATACCCCGCTCACTGATTTCACGCTTTATCAGTCAGAAGGGGGCCAAAGCCCAAAAGAATATCTACTGGAAATTCGGGATTTTGTATCAGGAGAGTAATGTATCGGTACTGGTACATGCGCATTATCGTACGCGTACCATTTCCGTTTCTGTGCAGCCTGCCGAAGCAAAAATAAAAAAAGAAATATTGAAAAAGGTATGGGAAAACCTTTGTGAACTGATAGGAAAGCCCGGGGAATGGGAGATTTCCATTGAGAAAGACGCGTTTATTCCACTTACTGATGCGCTAAAAGTAGAAAAAACGGACGAATCGCTGTTTTTGCCACTGACAGAAATCATTCAGGCCAATAAATACGGAGCAAGAACCCTATTATCCAAGCCCTGGGAAACGGAGTATTTTCGTTTTCTGCTACCGCCCACTGCCAAAAAATCAACTCAGGTTTTCATTGCCTGTGCAGCCGGAGATGAAGCAGAATATAAAGAGATACTGGAAAAACACCTTTCCCTTCTGGTAAGAAAAGAGGTAATCAAAACTTGGGATATAGAGGATATTCCTCCCGGAGCCGATAAAAATCAGGAAATAGAAAAAAATATAGAGAATGCAGGGATTATTCTGCTGCTTGTAAGCGCGGCTTTCATGGCGGATGAGCTGATTTGGGAAAAAGTATTGCAAAAAGTACTTCAGAAATACAATTCAGGAGAATCTATCGTTATTCCCGTATATCTCCGCCCTTGTGATATTTCATTATGGGACTTTGGAGGGCTGGAAATGCTTCCATCCACAAAAGACGCAAATGGTGCTCCGGTTCCGGTATCAAAAATGGACAAAGATGAGGCTTTTCTGGAGGTAGTCAATGCTTTGAGAGGGCTGATTTTTCAGTGAGATAGCCGGAACTTCCTGGTAAGAAAAAAGAACCGTAAATGAGCACTTACTTTCAGGCTTTTGTGTATATAATTTACAGATTTTTTTCAGTTAATGCGGATAGTTTTAAAAGATGAAAATGAAAATCATATCTCTCTCTTTGATTGCAGGTTGTGTCTTGCTTTTAGGGTATTTTTGTGATTTATCGCAATATAAATACGGAGTTACAGTGGTACATCCTCATTTTCATATAACCAAGAAGCAATTGAAACAATGGGATTCTATTCTGGAGGTGGATTATCAAAACTATCTGGACTCTCTTGAAAATACACCATTTTATTCACGTATTCACCTGATGCCTTATTGGGGTAATTTCGCTCCCCCGCAGGATTCCGTAGCATTTTATTTTTTAGATCATGGTAAAAAGTTTGATAATCAATATACTATTCAGGCTTTTCAGGATAAACTGACATTTTCGGATACATTTTCCCGGTCTAAGCCCAGATTTAAGGATACAAGATTGATAAAGTCGAAGAAAATAAAACGCTCAGAGAATGCGTATGTAATTTTTGATAACAGGGATAATGTAAAAATACCCCTTGGGAAATATAATAATGTTGTCCTTTTTTATAGCAGAATAGAAAGTACCGTCAAATTACATTTTGGTGATTTGGATACGTTATATAATGGATATTAAAAGTATAAATGGGTTGTAAATGATAAAGAAGCTAAAAGAATATAAATTGGAAATCGGACTAATGGCAATCCTGCTGGGTTTCACATTTATAGTTGATGCAAATATTGAGGCCTATTTATTGAAACGCAATATTTATCGTTTAACGAAACTGGAAAAGCAAAGGACTAATCAATTTAGTATTTCTACTGCAGATTATTTTCACAATCTCAGAAAGCCTTTTCCTGTATTTGATTCAGCGTATGAGTCTTCCGTGTTAGATTCAGTAATTTGGATAGATTTTAAAGGGAAAGATGGTTTGTATGCTACTGTAATTCAAGGAGATACTCTTACATTTTCAGATTCAATAAACAGAAATACCCTTAAATTAAAACGAAGCAACGCACTAAAAATTATCATCAATGAAGTTCAATTAATAAACATCCCGGTAGTAAAATCAAACCGTATAAAAATGGAACATCAGAATGGATGGGTAAATAAGATATCGTTTAGTGAGTAAAAACATCATGAATAAATTAGATATAATAGGTTTTCTCGTAACTATATTAATTTTCGGAGGCTGTGCATCTCCTCCTCCGCATTATACATTTGTTCCGGGATTCTGGAATACAGAGGAATATTACATCAGCGTTAGATACGATACGATATTAGACAGAAACATGGACTCTTTATGTAAACTCCCTTATTATTCGTATCATGAATGGGAGAAAAAAGATACTCTTGGCAATCAGGGGAGTAAGTTAAAAGATAGTGTAAGTATTTATGTTGAAAATGGAGGCTATGTTGTGATAGTACAAAATAATCAGGTTACTTTTTCGGATTCACTCAATGGTAAAAGAGAGCGTATTCCTTACGTTACAGTCAAACGCTCCGATAGCGTCCTCATCATTATTCAGAAGAAAGAAACCTTTTATATTGATTTAAAAGAAGTAAATTTTGTTCAGATTAGCTATGATCCCTTTCTCAGCAAAATGAAATATTTGACCTCTCATATAAATTATTTTTGCGCAACGTATCAATAACCTCCTGACTCAATGTAAAAAACTGAAATTAAATCAATGAAAAAGAAAAGAATAAAGGTAGTTTTAGCGATATATTTTTTATTTTTATCGGTTTTTTGCCTGTGGAAATATACAACGAAAAGAAAAGAGAGTACTGAAAGGCAAAAAGATCTTGAAGAATTCAGCTCAAAAGAAGAGTTAAACTCAAAAAATAAAATTAAATTCCGTGATTCCATTTCACTCTTTAGAAAGCCATTTCCAAAATGGGATACGCTATCAGTCAATGAGCCGCCGGAAGGTAAAGCGTTGCTCCGCTTTTATACCGATAGACCAGTACATGTATTAGTAATACAGGATACCCGAAATGTATTGTTTTCAGATTCAGTACAGAGCCAGGGACCAAACCCTGATATAGTAAGACTTAACCGAACGAAAGAAGCATTAGTCGTTATTAACCATGAACAAACTTTGAATATTTCCATAGAAGATTTACATGTGGCGGATTTATATTATCAAGGATGGCTGAACAGGGTTTCGGTCATAAGGTTTGATTCATCCGCTAATAGACAAACTGAAACTCCGCAACGATAGAAAATCAAGAGGGTTGAGATTATAGGAGGTTTTAGCAGAAGAAACGGAACAGGAATTGAAAAATTTACAGAAGTATTGTCAACATAAATTGCTTATATTTGCGGTATGAATCAGGATATACGTATCATATTGGAAAAATTAGAGTATTGCTTGAAAAACGATACTTATGAAGGTCTTGAAACTCAAAGTATTGAGTTAAAGCCCTCATTACCGAATGTAAAAGGAAAAGAAGCAAAATCTATTTACCAAAGCATTAATGCATTTTTAAATACTAAAGGGGGAATTATTATCATTGGCATAAAAGACTGGAATAATAAAACCCCCAAACGATATGAATTAAAGGGCTATATTGAGGAATATGAAAATCCATTAAAAGCGGTCGAACAAAAATTTACTATCTTCAGAAATTCAGCAGAATATAAAAATATAAGCAATTATCTTCAATATGAAATCATTGATTTTTTATCTCAAAGAATCTGTATCCTTTATGTAAATGAGTTACCGGAAGATGAGAAGTTTGTATATTTTGAGCAGGTTGCATATAAAAGAGTCCTGACCGGCGACACAGAAATTCAGGCAGACGAAATAGAGAAACACGAAGCTTACAAAGAAGAGCTCAAAGGACGAAGGGAACTATTGCCTGTAGAGGGTGCAACGATTGAAGATATCAGCATCGATAAAATCAATGACTATATCTACCAAATCAACCGTAGAAACCAACTCCATAATACCAAACCTAATCTTGAGTCGGCTATCCCGTTTCTGATACAAAAAATGTTTCTTCTCAAAGCTACAGAACAACCCACGGTATTGGGAATGTTGGTGTGTGGAAATAATCCCGAAACTTTTTTGGGGTTAAGAGCTACAGTAAGGGTTTTTCTGCATTCAAAAATAAAGGCTGCCGACGACAAGGACCAATATACGGGGAATGTACTCGACCTGATGCGTCGTAGCCTTAGCTTTGTTCTCAAAAGCATTCAGGTGGGGGTAACGAGAGATGAGGCAGGAAAGGATGTTGCTGAATATCCCGAAAATCTCATTAGTGAAAGTATTAATAATGCGCTTGCGCATCGGGACTATAAAATGGATGATTATGTAAGGGTGGTTGTAAGGCCCAATGAACATATAGAAATTACAAATCCGGGTTCTTTCAAAACGCAACTTGTTATTCAGGAACTCCGGCAGGATTTGCCTTTTCGCAGAATTATTCCTGCTTCCAAGCCCACTAATCCTAATCTTGCACAGGTTTTGAGTATATTTGCGAAGTGGGAGGGATTAGGAAATGGAATGGCAGGGCTCGTAAGTGCAGCGCTTGAAAGCAAGACAGATGTACCCTATTATAAATTTAACACCTCCGATTCTCTCTCTTTGTATATCAATAAAGGTAAGCTCATTGATGATTCTATAAACCTTATTTTTGAAATTTATGAGGGCTATATACGCAAAAAACTCAAAGGAAATCCCTTCTCAAATGCAATGAAAGAAGCCTTTGCCTACCTCTATAAATCTCAACTACTGAATCAGAAAGGCTACTATACCATATTACTGACTTCTGATAATAACCACGAAGACGCAATCGAAAATCTCTGCTCTGCCGGTTTAATCTACAGACACCCCAAAAGTCCGGTTTATCATGATGTATTTATGGTCGATAATGCCTTTATTCAAACGCATTTTGGAGAGAAAATGCTTGAGGTATTTGGGATAGAGTACGAGAGGTTAAATCCTGAACAGCAGAGTTTATTGCAACTCATTTATCAATACAATACCTTTAACGAAACCGGCAAAATAACTGCCAATAAAGCCGGAAATATCCTTTGGTTTAGAAAACATAAATTTGTAGCCAACCAAAAAGAATACGACGCATTCAAACGTAAAATACGTACACAATTTAATCAGTTGGAAATAAAAAAATTTATCACCCGGGAAGGGAAAAGTGTGCATACGCATTATATGATTAATTCGGACTTTCTTAAAAACAGGCTTTTTTAGTACCTATTCCAGTGAATAATTCCTTCCTGCCCATTTTTTACAGGGTTCTATCCATTCCGGAAGTGCCTTGAAAAGGAAGCCGTGTCTGAGGCCGGTATTCGTTTCGATTTCTGCAAAATGCCTGATTTCGAGAGTGGATGTTTCCCGGCGTTTCAGGGCAGACGTAGCATAAGCGTCAGATTTTTCATAGATAGTGAGAATATTTCCACAAAACTGTATTTCCGGGAATTCCTGTATATCCCCCGGATTAAAACTCCCGATAAATACATAATTTACCTCCGGATTTGCCAGATACGTCGAAACATACTGAGCGATATACCCGCCTTTGGAAGTGCCGATGACCGTAATATGATTGGCTTTTACCCCCGTTTTAAGCAGGCTGTCCACCTGAGCGGTAACCTTCCGGGCATAAGCAGAAGCGTCCGTATCAGGCGGCCTCTTTTCACTCAAAACTACAAATCCTGCACTGCTAAAGGAATCCAGAATCGCATGATATTCCACCTTCCCAAACTCCGGATGACTCACGTCCCAGTCATTATTCTCGGCAAACCGGTTATGCAGGAAAAAAATATAATCTTTTTCAGCGGAAACCTGAGCTTTACAGCTTGAGGCAAACAATACAATGAAAGCGAGCAGGGGAAAAAAACGAAGGTTTTGCATATGTTTTTTTTCTATTCAGAACGAAATAATCAGCACATTCGTATTATTTTTTGTAATTATTCAGGTAGATTTACTTTCTCACGTATTCCATGAAATACAAATCAAAGCCCTCAGCCCAGTAGTCTTTTTGAGTGTATTTCAGTACAAACCCGAATTTCTCATAGAATTTCCAGGCCAGCTGAGAAGTCCTTACAGTAACTTTCTGTACTGAGTCCACGGAAAATAATTTTTCAATCCGGAACATCAGAAGCATTCCGCCGATTCCCATTCCCTGAAAATCAGGATGTAAAATATCCCAGCTAAGATGTCCGGCAGTTAGGTCTTCAGAAAAATGAATGCCTCCGCATCCGATTACTTTTTGCTCAAATTCTGCCACAAAATAGGCCTCCGTTTTATAATCCAGAAAAAACACAAGTTCTTTCTCTTCCTCAGGAGCAAAATATTCCGGTGTATTCAGCCTGAAAATCTCAATAATCTGCGCCTTATCTTCCGGTTTCCAGTGCCTGAGATTAACGTTTTTTTTCATAATAGCTTTAGATTGAAATGAAGGAGTAAAAACAAATGGAATCATTCATTCTCATTATATTTAGATTGTGGATTAAACAGTCAATCCTGTTTTACGGGCAATAAGGACTAAATCCGTAACCTGATGAGTATCTGAATATTGGGTAATGACGCGGTCGGTGAAAACAATCGTACAGTGATTTTTTTTCAGTGCCGCTGTCAGATAATCCGATTGATGGTAATGCATGAAAATCTCATCCCCGCTGCTTCCTTTTTGGTAACCTGACCGGGAATAATCGTCCTCCATCGTGCTGATATATAAAAGCCCCTCTGCTGAAAGTAAACCGGAGGCATCCTTTATCCATTGTATCGTTTCCTCCTTTGAGAGATAGGGAAAACCAAACCCGCATACAATTGCATCGTACTGTTGAGGAAGTTTTCCGATATCCCGGCAATCCATCACCTGAAACTCAGCTCCGGGATTATTGATACCGGCCAGTGTGACCATATTCGGAGCTAAATCCGTCCCTAATAATTGAAAATCAGGACGCTTGTTTAGCAGATACTGTGAGATATTCCCCGGTCCGCAGGCAACTTCCAGCACCTGTGGATTTTCTTTCAGGATAGAATTGCAAAAGAAATCAAGGGAAGTATGGTACAGCCCTACATCCATATATTTTTGCTGATATTCCTTCGCCAGTTTGTTGAAAATTGCTACCGCAACCGCATTTTTGTCCATCATTACGCCGGTTATTTGATTTTTTAGTGCTATTTCTGAGGGGTAAGTTTATACTTTTAATGAAAAGATTCCGAAGGAAACCCAAAAGATAAAAATCCGCAATCCTCGTTTTAATTAAAAAATGATAAATCCGTACAATAATACCACACAATTTTGAAAAAATCAAGAGAGAATACAAGATGAGGCTTACAAACCCGCCAAAGTCAATGAAAACAGCCCTGACCCTTCCTCATTCCACGGGATTTTTTATTTATTTTTTGGGATAAAGAAAAAAGCCATAATTTTGGCATTTTACGAACCATATTTCAATTCATCAGATGACAAATAACCTGCTGCTTAAATCACTTTTTCTGGCCTGTATCATACTATGTATTCCCTGTATTGTTTCCGCACAGTTTTACCGCTATAATAATGCTGAAATAGAAGGAAAAATAGATACCCTCCTTTCTCGCATGAAGACGGAAGATAAAATCGCCTTACTGAGCGGATATAAAAACGGAAAAATCAGGGGAATTCCGGATATCTCCTTACAGGATATTAAAACCGGCAGCTTTTATTTTTACAATTCACAGGACGAATTTGTAAATGATTATCCTGCCTCCCTTACTCTTGCAGCTGCCTGGGATACCACCCTCGCCTTCCAGTTGGGAAAACAAACCGCTCAGGCTGCCCGTAATCATGGATATGGTGCACTCACAGGACCCGACCTGAACCTGTACAGAAACGTACTCGATACCGAAAATCCCGTACACTTCAGCGAAGACGGATTTCTTTCAGGATTGATGGGTTCTGCTGTAATAAAAGGAGTTCAGTCTCAGAATGTACTATCCTTCCCTACAGGATTTGTGGCCGACTACGCCTTTTTTACCCAAAGAAATATCAGTTTCACCGCCGAGGACAGAAGCATAGAAGAAACGTACTTAGTACCTTACAGAATGGCGGTGGATAAAGGAAAAGCAGCAGGAATTGTACTGGGAGAAAATACTATCGGAAACGAAAAACTGAAACAGTCAGAACTATACATTACCGATATCCTGAAAGGAGAATGTCTGTTTGAGGGAATCGCCATTGCCAGCAGCGAAGAAGCGCAGTTCTCCGGAAGAGTCGCTTCAAGAGCCGGAATTGACCTTGAACTGCCGTTTACCCGTGCATTTCACCCGGATACACTGAAAACGCTGCTGTCAGCAGGTACGCTTACACCGGGATTACTGGATGATAAAGTCAGGCGAATCCTGAGAATGTTGTATCATTATAATCTTATTCAGGACAAAAATCTTACCAGTCAGTCACCGGTAGCGATGAGAAACCGGGATTTGCTCAATCTGAGTATCGCAAGAAACAGTATTACCTTACTGAAAAATCAGGGCATTTTACCCTTGTCTCCCGAGAAAAGCAAAAGTATTGCCATTATCGGACCCTACGGAAAATCTCAGCCCCTTTGGGATAGTGAAAATCATTCCGGGAAAAAAATCTCAGGAGAAACTACTTTTGCAGAAGCAATGATTCTTCAGAAAGAAGCCAATACTAAAATTTATATAGAAAAAGGAGTAAAAACCCCGGATGAAATGCTCATCGGAAATGAATATTATACCACCTCCGGTTTTTTAACCTCCGGATTACAGTCAGATTATTTTGATGGAATAGAACTGGATAAGAATCCAATACTTTCTGAAATCGCCCTTACCGGAAAAATAAAACTTTCCGATAAACATTCCGGACTCAATACACACGATGGAATTGCAGCCCGCTGGACCGGAGTGATGGAAAATGCAGAAGCAGACGCATTTTTATGGTTCTGTTCCGGGAGTGATGGATGGAGAGTATATATTGATGACTCCCTCGTGATAGATGAATGGAAAGAAAGCCCTTTCCGTACCCTGAACCGGGCTATTCAATGGGACAAAGCCGGAGTTCATACACTCAAAGTCGAACATTTTAGCCGGAATACCGGAGAAGAAATCCGGTTTGGATATACTACCGGCTTCAGAAAAGACATAGAAGCCGCAACCAATGCCGCCGCTAAGTCAGAAGTAGCGATTCTGTGTCTGGGATACGATGCCATTACCGAAAAAAACGGAAGAGAGTTTGAACTGCCTTTCTTACAGCAGGAATTGTTAAAATCCGTACTAAAGGCAAACCCCCAAGCAATACTGGTACTTCAGGGAGGAGGAACTACCAACCTGACCCCCTGGATAGACAGCCTGAAAGCACTGTTTCATATTTATTATCCTATGGCACATACAGGAGAAGCCCTTGCCGAAGTAATCATGGGACGTTTCAATCCGTCCGGGCGTTTACCCATCAGTCTGGAAAGAAACCCTCAGGATAATCCTTCCTTTTCCAGTCTGTATGATACCGACCACGACGGAAAGGTATTCTTGAGCGAAGGCTGGAAAATGGGTTATAAAAACTATACCACAGTAGAAGACGCTCCCCAACCCCTGTTTCCCTTTGGCTTTGGGCTGAGCTATACCGACTTTGTATATACCAACCTGACCGTAGAACCCAATAATTATACCGGAACGGGCAATCTTACCATTCGCTTTGACGTAATCAATGTCGGAAAAATGGAAGGTTCTGATGTTCCTCAGGTTTATCTTAAAGATGTACAATCCGCAAAGCCCCGGCCACTCCGCGAACTCAAGGCCTTCATGAAGCTAACCCTTAAGCCCGGAGAGTCCCGAAGCGTGAGCCTTACAATTTCGCCGGAAGAACTGGCCTATTATCATCCTGAGAAAAGACAGTGGGTAACAGAAAACGGTGTTTTTGAAATTCAACTTGGAAAAAACGCAACGGATATACAACTCAAGGCTCCTTTTGTCTATTCCGGAGAAAAAATCTATAAAAAACGCAGAAGAAGGTAAAAAATCTTCTTACTTTTGCCTGAAATTTAATCCATAGCATTTGGTATTATCCTCCGGCATATTAGTTTTGATACAGGTAGCAGCGACCTTTACCTTTATAGCATTATTTACGCTTTGGGCGGTATATGCTGAAAGGAAGGTATCTGCATGGATACAGGACAGGATTGGCCCGATGGAAGTAGGCCCTCACGGGGCATTTCAGACAGCAGCAGATATTCTTAAACTAATCCTGAAAGAATCCATTATTCCGGCTGCGGCTCAACCTTTGTTGTTTATCGCTGCTCCAATTGTGATATTTGTGTCTGTATTTGCGGGATATGCCGCTTTGCCCGTTGGGCCGGATATTATTGCTTCTTCCTTCTCTGTCGGGGTTTTATATATCATTGCGATAATTGCAGTGGATGTGATTGGGTTATTGTCTGCCGGGTGGGGGAGTAGCAATAAATATGCACTGCTTGGCTCAGTGAGGGCTGTAGCCCAGATGATTTCCTACGAAATTCCTACCGCCTTAATCATCATCGCCACTGTAATGATGACCGGTTCTCTGAACCTACAGGTAATTGCGCTGAGACAGGGAATCTTTTCTGATGTCCCTGTTCATTTATGGGGGATGATGGATATTACCCATGTCGGCGGCTTTCTTAGCTGGAATATTGTACGTTACCCTCATTTAATACCGGCCTTCATCATCTTTTTTATCTCTACCCTTGCAGAATGTAACCGGGCACCGTTTGATTTGCCGGAAGCAGAATCAGAGTTGGTTTCCGGATTTCATGTAGAATATTCCGGTTATCGTTTTGCGGTTATCTTTCTTGCAGAATACGCTAAAATGCTTCTCGTCTGCCTGATTGGTGCGATACTCTTTTTTGGAGGCTGGAATACCCCCCTGCCCAATATCGGAAGCCTTTCCTTAGCGGAATGGACCTCAGGAACCGGTACAATCGCTGCTACTCTGTGGGGTGTGTGCTGGCTACTGCTCAAAGGGGTTTTGCTCATCCTCCTGCAAATGTGGGTAAGATGGACCTACCCCCGCCTCCGTATGGACCAACTTACTACTTTATGCTGGAAATACCTGATACCCGGAAGTATCCTGATTTTTTTTCTTAGTGGTATCATTCGTTTGTGGGAAGTGGGTGGTCTGTAATACGGTTGTAATAAATACATTATACTCTTTAAATTCGTATAACCCAACGGTTCCAAACGCAAACCGTACCTCAAACCAATCATCAGAATACTGTATTTTACCATCGAATTTCCTCTCAGGATTTTTTTTCCTACTAGCAAGCTTAACCTTCTCACTCTCAATTCCGTATATGAAACCATGAGTACGAGAAATTGAAGAGGAAGGGTATTACTCTCAGGGGAGGTTTTTATTTTACGTCTTCTTTCGCTTATCTTTGTTGGTGTCGCTGCACTAAATACCAACAAGGGTGGAAACCCCCGGTACAAATATTAGAATTTCATTAGAATGTTGCAGTATGTTTTCAAAGATGAAATATTTTTGTTAAATTTGCGATTAATGTTTAACAAGCTAATAAATTTTTTATGGCAACAGAGGTAAAAACCACTATTTTCAGGTTTGTGAGGGTTTCGCTGTAATCCTTACAGTGAAACGGGATTTTATTATTTTTCACACTTATAATTATAATGTATATATATGCAATCAGAACCCCAAAAAACCACAAACATCACCACCTACGCCTACGACATCCTTAGCCCGGGCGAGCTACAAACCTACCTCCCCGCCTGGCGTTCCGTATTCGTAACCTCCGAACTAAGCCGCCGGAAAACCGTACAAATAGACAGCAGCGGTACAATCCGCTACCGCAATGAAATTAGACCGCTGATACCGCCGCCTCAGGAGAAATCAGAAGCAGAAACATTATTATGGGAATATATGAGTCAGCTCACAAATAATCTAAAAGAACAAATCGCACCGAAGGGGAAAAACGCTGGTGCTGAGTACTTTCCGCCTGATTTCCCGACGGATGTTTTCTCTCAATCTAACTGGAAGATTCTCACCATGGAACCCGAAGCCCACGACAAAATCCCCGGACTAACCAGAACGTGGAAGGCTGTGCTCCGTCCGGTATTAGATGCCTTTGCAGAAATCACTATCCTCGGTGTAACCTTCACTAAAAAGATATTCCTCCCCATTGAAGGAGCCACCCTGACCGTGAGATTCGCCGGGAACCTCGTAACCGACCTCGACCTCGCCTCCCCCATCGCACTCAAAACCACCCGCAAAACCGAACCCCTGAAAATCGCCTCGGAGCATTTGGGGTATGTTACTTCTGAGAAGATACTGGAAATGCTGGAGTTTGGGTTTAGGGTGGTGGATGGGGGGCTGAGGGTGAGGGAGAGGAGGGAGGAAGATAAACCAAAAGTTGTTCAGAAGGAGGAAATTGAGGAAGAAATGGATCCAAATTGTTTCATAATAGGCACAATTTGGGTTTATATAGTATATGGTGAAAACACACTATCTTCTCAGGTTAAAGACTTTTTAGCCCCAGAGATAATTAGAATAATGGATTTTAATAATGTTGATGCTAATTTAATTTTTATTTCCAAAGATGAGTTAGATAGAAATACATCTCGTTTAGGAGTCAATGATTATGTAATCAATATTTTGAATTCATCCGAGTTAGTTGGGATGAGGGTAGATTCAATAGGAGAAACATCAGTCTTTGGGCAAAACCCAATTGCAAGGTTAACAGAATACTCTAATGAAAGCGTTCACCCGGAAACTCCTTGTTTTATTGATTATGAAAAGATTGTAAAATTATACCTCCCAATGGCAAGCAATCCATACGGGCATCCAGAATATATAATCAAAAACGAAACTGTTTTCTTTGAGGCTTTAGCTCACACTTGTGCTCACGAATTATATCATGCTATCATCTATAGATCTCTAAAGTATAGATTCTTATTAGATAAAGGTTCTCGTTACAACTTCGGAGTAATAATAAAGGGAGAAGAGTTAGCAGAGGCCATTCCAACAGCTTTTACCATACATATGGATAGTTTCGGGCATAATCCTATGAATACAAAAGACATGAGTGTACGGGCAAAACAGTACTCCCTGAACACTTCGGGAAATCACATTCATCCATTTGCTTATTTCAGTGAAATAAATAGATATGACCATTTGGGGCAAAGCCATTCTATTTCCATAAATTTGGAAAAAGCAATGGATATTTTCTTTGTTAATGATTGTGATGAAATAAAAATTTCCGATGTAATTGCGGACTTATCATTAAATGAAGAATTAAATAAATCCATAAACAAATTGAAAAAAGGTAGTGCAAAGAGTAAAATAGACGCTTTTCGCAATGATGTACTGCACTCTTATTTTGTACTACCTTTTTTAAAGAAGTATAAAGAAAAGCATTCGGATTACAGTACAGAAAACAAAAAAAAACAACAATTAAAATGAAGATTAAATCGTTATTCCTTTTGATCGTTGTTGCATTCGTTGGAGCCTGCAATAGTAATCTCATTAACTATGCTACTTTTCCTTCTTATAATCATGTAAAATGTATCAATCATTATAAATGGGCAGAAAGTGAGGTATTAAGTATTAAGCCGGATTCTTTACTTTTAATAAACGGGACAAAGATTAGGCCTCAACCCGGACTAATTTCAGCGCATTGCTTTGAATCTGGGAAATATCAACTCCTTCATCATCGTATTGCCAATTCTTCTTTTAAAGTGGGATTTGAAACTAGATATGTTGGAGTATTTTCAGGTGTAGATACTACAAATTATATAATACAAAATACTAAGCATTTCTCTAATGCTGATAGTGTAATGGCTTTAATACGTTTTTTTAAAAAAAATGAGATAAGTAATGATTTGTTCGACTTTTTTAATAAGTTTTATTTCGTCATCCCTCATGATATACTTTCTGGTACTATAGCCTCAAAAGAGTTGAAAAATATTGGGTTTAGTAGTAAAAATGAAGAGTTTAAGAATCAATCAATGTTTTTTGATCAATACTCCTTACTCGTCTATAAAGTAACAATAGACGAATACCGCCCTTTATACACTCAATGCTTTGCCGGTGTAACAGTAGATTATATCGGAGAAGAACCCAAATATACAAAAGAGATATACTATCTGACACTAATCTATTACAATAAAGATTTGACAGAGTATGATGTTATAATAAAGCATTTTGATTCAGATGACTGGGCTATTTACAGATACCAAACATATTTAAAGGAAACCTATGGATGTAAGGAATTGTATAGTCCATAATCTTCTGTTGGTAAAGTATCAGTCATTCTGTTTTGGAGAGGAAAAATACTAGTAATGCTGAAGAAAACCCTTGAAATTCAATTAGAATGTTGTAGTTTATTTGGAGAGTTAAGGGAGGAGTATTAACCTTGGGGGATAGAAAAAAGTATATGAAAACCAATTCTCAAAAAACTACAAACATCACCACCTACGCATACGAAATCCTCAGCCCGGGCGAGCTACAAACCTACCTCCCCGCCTGGCGTTCCATCTTCGTAGTATCCGAACTAAGCCGCCGGAAAACCGTACAAACAGACAGCAGCGGTACCATCCGCTACCGCAACGAAATCAGACCGCTGATACCGCCGGTGCAGGAGAAATTCTCAAACATCTTTCGCTTATTCTTGTTGGTGTCGCTGCGCTAAAACACCAACAAGGGCGGAGCAAATCACTCACTAATTTTTATTTATTATGAAATGGTGGTTAATCATTTATCTATGTCTATTTGCCACTTTAAGCCTGAATGCTCAAAATGAAGTGAAAGAATGGATTATCAATAAAGCAGGTGCTCCTTACAATGTTCATAGGCTTATTGATTTCAGAAGCGGACTTCCTGTATTTACTTGGGATACATTAGGGTGCAACATTAATTACTCTGCCGCCCTCATTGACAATCAATACGGAAATCGTTTGTTTTATAGCAATGGCACGAGTGTGTTTAACAGAAAAGATAGTATAATGCCGAACTCTACTAATTATAACTATCCCTATGGAGGGAATTTTGATAGTATTAATGGGGCAGGCGCAAGGGCATCTCCTACAATACTACCTTTCCCCTCTGACTCCCTAAAATATTATCTTGTACATTTACCATCTGGCGGTAAGTTTTGGACAGATGCATATGGTTGGGCAAGCCCTTCATTGTATTATTCTGTGATTGATATGAACTTACAAAACGGATTGGGAGATATGAGCCTAAAAAGAGTGCCTATTATTGAAAATGATACGATAACTCCCGCTTCGATTTATACCTTTACCCGTCATGGAAATGGTAAGGATTGGTGGTTGGTAGTTCCGAGAATGAATGTAGATTCTGTGTACATTTTTTTGCTTACGGATACTGGAGTCGTGAAGTACCCCTCTCAATGTACTATTGGGGGAAATCAGGGAGATACGTTAGTTATATATCGTCGAAACGTAATCCGCTTTTCACAGGATGGTTCAAAATTAGGGGCTTATTTTCAAAGACAAAAAGTATATGTCTATGACTTTAATAGGTGTACAGGGGAATTGTCTGATTCGGTTACTATTCCTTTACCAACAGATTGCATATCCGGGCCTTCAGGTTATATGTTCATAGACGATTTGCTGTTTTCAAATAATAATACAAAGTTGTATTTATCCCTGCGATGTAGGGTAGAGCAATATGATTTAACAGTAAGCGATATAAATGGTAGCAAAGTAGCTGTTTATAGTACAAGTAACAGCCCTATGAATGGAAATGAATGGGTTGGTTATATGCATTCCGGTCCTGATAGGAAGATTTATATCTCCGCTAATAATGGAGCATCATTAGATGTAATAAACTTTCCGGATGTTTCTGGAAGTGGCTGCCAATATGAACACATGGCTTATACATTTCCTAATGGTGGAAGTCCCTGTTTCCCCTTCTACCCCAACTATGAACTCGGCCCCTTACAAGGCAGCATTTGCGACACAATCAGCACGGTGAGCATTCATGATCCGGATATAGAAAGCGTAAAAGTGTATCCGAATCCTGCATCAGATGTGCTTACGGTTGAGGTTCTTCCGGGAAACTCGGCTGGTCTGATACTCCGGAATGCGCTGGGTCAGGTGGTTTTACAAAGTGCTGTGCCCGAATCCGGTAAAACGCAAATTCCTCTCAAGGGTATTCCTGATGGGGTTTATTTTTATGAGGTGATTGATGATAAAAAGGTGGGGAGTTATGGGAAGGTGGTTATTCAAAGGAGGTAAAACAAAAAGGTAAGCCATTAAATCCACTCAGACCTGTAGTTTGGTACTGTGCAGAATTTACTCAATCAACTCCTCCGGGTTAAAAAAAAGCGTTGCATGATTTCCCTGCACTCAAAATCCATTAATCCTCCCGAAATTTCGGTTTTAGGATGGAGTAGCGAGAGTTTTTTACTCTGAAATCCGAATTTGGGTTCGGAAGCGCCATAAATGATTTTACCGATTCTTGACCAGTAAAGTGCTCCGGCACACATCGGGCAGGGCTCAATCGTTACATAAAGGGTACAATCTTCCAGTACTTTACTTCCCAGATATCCCGACGCAGCTGAGATAGCTATCATTTCGGCATGTGCAGTGGCATCTCCGAGCCTTTCCACCTGATTATAGCCTTTCCCGATGATTTTTTGTCCTGTAACAATCACCGCTCCAATGGGCACTTCCCCTTCATCAAAAGCCTTTTGAGCCAATAAAAGGGCTTGTTTCATATAATATTCATCAGAATAGACAGAAAGCATAGTTACAAATCATTAAAAAGAACCACTGACAATACAATTCGGATGTTTCAGACGGAAAGCCTCCACCTCAGCAGCAGGAACAAGGGTATCATTCAGCGACAAATACGATAGGTTTTCGAGATGCATTACCGGTTCTATGCTGTTGATCTGAGTATTATCCAGATACAGATACCGTAACTCCACTAAATGAGAAAGCGGTGACAAGTCCTTTACCTTGGAATTAATCAGGCTCAGGGTTTCGATATTTTCCAGCTTGTGGAGAGGACTTATATCCTCAAAAGGATTATGACCGATATACAGATTTCGTAAATTATTTAAAAAAATGAGAGGACTTAAATCCCGGATATTAGAGGAAGCACACTGCAAACTGCTGAGATTATACAACTTCTCTATCCCTTTGAGGGACTTTATCGGAGTATGATTAATGTCCAGACTCGTCAGTTCAGAAAGAGACGAAAGAAAACTTAGCGAAGTAATCAACGTATTGGAAAGCATCAGATTCTCCAGATCCTCCGAATAGGCAAGCTCTTTTGTATCTTTCAATGGATTATTGGAAAGATTCAGATAATCAAGATTTACAAGCCCGGAAAGTCCATTGGCAGACTTAATCTGATTATGAGACAAATCCAGCGTGTTCAGGGTCTCGTGGGAATTAATCTGATGTAAATCCTTTATCTGATTGTAACTTGCGTATAAAGTATTCAGCGAAGCCAGACTTTTCAGCGGTTCAAGATTCGAAATCTGATTATTGCTGATATTCAGATAACTCAAGGTAATCAGAGAAGACAGCGGATTCAGGTCTGTGATTTTATTATTGTCCAGATGAAGAGTGTCCAGTAATGTAAGACCCGATAATGGTTCAAGGTTGCTGATTTCATTATAGGAAAGAACCAGATCTTCCAGCTCCGTAAGGGTACGCAGCGCAGAAATATTCGTAATTTTATTTTCGCTCAGGCATAAATCCTTGAGGTAATAGAGTTGTTCTATTCCATTCAGGTCAATCAGCTCACAATTGTTGATATTCAAATCCTCCAGCAGACTAAGTCTGGAAAAGCAGGAAAAATCAGGGGGATTATGATACGACAACTGAAACGAAGCAAGACGGGTAAAATATTGTAACGGACTTAAATCCGAAATGATTTTTTTGATTTTCCCTTTTTTGTCGTAATCTGCATAGATAGACAAATCTTCTGTATTCAGGATTTGTTCTATTTCAGCATCAGAGAGTTTTTTCAGGTTTCTCATCTTGTCCAGTACAAGATTGGCAAGCGTTTTCCGCCACTCATTCGGCAAAGCAAGCCACCATTGACGGCGTTTTTCCGCAGTATTCAGTCCTGAAAACTGATTGCTCAGTCCTTTACCGGGAATATAATCGTCTGTCTTTCTTGCCTGCATAATTCATTTAAACACTAATTCGGGGTGCAAATTTACGACTTTTTTCCGGATATATACTTACATAATATAAAAACCGAAGAAATTCAGGGCTTTATACTCACTAAAACCTCAAAAAGCGGTAATTTTATCCATTCTAAGTAGAAATATCCCTGATTATAGGGATTTTTACAAATCAATTTTTGCCTAACTTTGAAGGGGAATCTCCGGTTGCTGAAAAAACAGGATTTGGAGAA
Source organism: Bacteroidia bacterium (assembly GCA_019695295.1). Classification (GTDB taxonomy): domain Bacteria; phylum Bacteroidota; class Bacteroidia; order J057; family J057; genus JAAFHL01. Next base: position 41,136 of record JAIBAH010000003.1, read on the forward strand.
ATTGTTTTTTATTTTATAATTTGCATCCGTCAAACCCGGGCAGTTAACGATATCTTAATCGTTTTCCCTCCCGGACACTTCAAATAAATATCACTATTATAAAAAAGATTTATGAAAAAGTATGTACAATTTTTACTCCTTGCTCTTTGTGTGACAGCAAAACTCCAGGCTCAGTCGGATGTCTCCGCAACAGAAACGGTTAAAGCCACTGAGTTTTCCATTCCGGCGGCTCCCGCTTATATGCTACTCGACGCAAGCTCTCCTTTGGTAAACCAACCCGGGAATATCCGTGATTTTAAAGTGGATTGGTCTTTACGTTCCTACCGGCTTCAGCCCAATCTCGCTTTGGAAGGTCAGCCCCTTTGGGAAATTTTTTATAACCGCCCCGATTTGTCCCGGTATCAGAAAGCTTCCGGATTTATGAGAACCCTTTCTACTCTCAGCCTTTCCGCCGGAACTCTTCAGAAAGAAATATCAGTCCCCATCGATTCTTTTACTACAGAAACCAAAACCGTAAATCAACTTGCAGTAGCAGTAAAAATAAACCTCTACCGTCAGCATGACCCACTGTTGGATGAAGATGTCTATAAACCCTCAATGGACGAATATTTTACCCAGAAGGAAGCCCTGAATACTCAGATTACGGCTCTGAAGGATTCTGCTTCCAAAACCAAAAGTTATAAGGTAAAAAACTCCCTCGAAAAAGAAATTGAAAGCCTGAAGTCTCAGCTTGGCTCCCTCAATATTACCCAGAAAGAGGTAATCAAAGGACTCCGTACCCAATACCTCGCCGATAAATGGAATACCTCTATGGTGGACCTGGCCTGGGGAAAAGTATATAATTTTACCCGTCCTACCCTGGACAGTTTAGACCTGATGAGTTCGGGCTACGGAATATGGGCAAACGGAGGCTATGGAATCGGAAGAAAAGGATTATTGAGCGGCACCATGAGATATACTCAGATTGACACCCTCAGTACTTTTGCCATGGGTGCCAATTTCCGTTACGGAAGTCCCCGGTTTAATTTTTTTGCGGAGACCCTCTACAATATTCTTCAGGACGAAACTGCAAAGGATAAATTCACCATTGCTTACGGAGGCGATTTCAGGGTTGGGAATAACGTCATTATTGGGTATTCAATCCGAACCGTTTATGACGAAAATCTGAAATTCCGCAACCTGATTCCCGTTGCCAATATCAATTGCCTGATGCGTTAGCCGGCATTTCCTGCATAAAAAAAACACGGTTTCAGCGATTGAAACCGTGTTTTTTATGGAAAACAGTAGAAAAATTATGGGTGAACTACTGTAAACTTATGAGTAGAAGCATTCTGACCATCAGTGATAAGATGATAGAAATAAGTGCCTGCACTCCAGTTGGTAGTATTCAGTTCCACCTGATTTTCCTGACCATTCAGATTTTGTTCAAAAATGGTTTTACCCATCAAATCCACTACTCTCAGTGTACCGGTTTTGCCCTGTAAAGAAACAGGAATTACGGTAGCCACATCGGCAGGGTTAGGATAATTTTGTTTCAGCAGGTTTTTCAGGGCTTCGTCGTATTCCATTCCGGTAATATCTGCATAGAACCAGTCATGGGTAAGTTTGATGAACATATTTCTTACATTAGGGTCGCCAATCATTTCAGCACCGATACCCAGATACACTACTTTGTAGGTAGCTTCCTGTGCACGTACACCTGCTACTTTAGCTCCTCCGTTATAGTTGAAGATTGCCATTCCAGTACCTGCCACTGAAAGCTCCTCAGGATACATATTTCCTCCGTATGCATCCACAACAGCACTTGGAGACATTGTACCATAAATTGCATCAGAAGCTACCGGAGTAAGCTGATTATTGGCAGTTGAGCCGTCAGCTACATAATTAGCGTGGAGATACTGAGTATAGAAAGCCTGATTCGCAGGAGTATTGCTGTTTCCTGTCGGGTCAAAGGTATCCCATCCGATATCCTGACCCGCCACGAGTACATTTCCGCCATTATCCATGAAGTTTTTCAGACGGGTAACCATATCATCTGTAAAAGCAGGGAAAGCCCAGCCGATATTCGCATAGATATTGTAAATACCCTGTAAAATATTGGCGTCATCCGCAATCTGATATTCCATACGGGTCAGTTCACCGTGTTTGGTATTATTGGCAAACAACAATCCGTCAGTATAGTAGGATTGATTTTCTGTAGTATTACCCAAAACCAGGTCTTTAATTCCATTATTGACCAGATATACTTTTTTAACGATGAAATTAGGATTTGCAGGAGTCGTTATAGACAATTCGTATTTAGCCAGAGCAATACTGCTGCCGGGAGTGATATTAACATCTACATCTAACTGAGTAAAAGGATCCAGCATCATATTTTCATTCAGGGAAGGAAGCGCAACGCCATCTTTCAGTATGCTTGCACTCCAGTCTCCGGGAGCATTGCTTGTAAGGGTTACATTAATCGGCTCATAAGTATTCTGAGAGTTCAGGATTGTACCTCCTACGTTTACCGGCTGTACTGTCTGAATCATATTCGGGTCAGCAGTAGCATAATTCACGAGCCAGTCAATACTTGCCCCGGAATTGATTACTTCCTTGGTAGTCTCATTCTGAACCCAGGCAATGACATAAATCTGAGCAGGATCCCAGGTAGCGTCTAAATTATAGGTGTAATTATAGTCAGTAGAGTTTCCGATACTGGCAGGAGTATAGGATTCACCGGCAGAAGAAACCACCATCTTACGGAATACATTAGGGAACTCCTTTTCGCCGTTGCTTCCGGGTGCGGTAGCATATACCTTTTCTTTTTCTACGATTGCCGCTCTGAGTACATAGTTGGCAGAAGGCAATGAGTTAACAGATATTACTTTGATACTTACATTTCGGGTGCTTCCGTTTGTGGTTTCAGTAACCTGTACTGCAATAGGTGAACCCATTAAGTCGTTTGCCGCCAGATCTCCTTCGTTTACCCCGCCCGGATTGGTTTCGTATTTTCCGGAAACCCAGATAGCCGGAACTCCGGTTACACCATAATAATCTACCCTGTCATCGGACTCCTGAGCATTTGCATTGTACATCGGGTCCACTCCCGGCCAGGAAGTATGGAAAGCAATGTGATGTGCTCTGCCTGTGTTTGCACTGAAAAACGCAGAAAAAGCCGGGTTTTGTTGTGCACAGGGACCGCAGGAAGCCTGAGTGAAGTGCTCAAATAAAGTATAACGCTTAGCCGACTGACCGATAAGTACCGTCATGCTTAGCATTAAAAAAACAGATAAAGTAAATTTTAAAAATTTCATAAATTTAAAATTATAAATAAATATGAGAGATAAAAAATAAAAAACACCCAAAGTAAAGGAATTATCTTCAGTCTTACAAGTATTCCCGGAAAATAATTACAGATATATCCGGATAGACAAGTAAAAAAAACGGACTGAACCACTTCCGGATTATAAAAAACGAAACTTCTTCTCTGTTGGTTGTTTCCGTAATTAAAACGATTTTCCGGCCAAAAGAAGAGATTGAAAGGAATCCAAAACAGGAGGACAATGTCTCAGCAGATTGAAAAGAGACAGGTTTTTTATAAAAAATTAAAATTCTTTATAATTAATACCTGCTGTTTTGTAATTTTGCGCCTTGATAGCAAAAAATAGTCAAAACAAATGATTCAACGAATTCAATCTGTTTATCTCGCATTGGCTGCAATTCTGGGGCTGATTACGCTGAGAGTTCCTGCCTGGAAATTTGTTTATGGTAATGAAACGGAGATGGTAAACGCATTACAGATGTACTCCCCTTTGGATACAGACGGCTCGCTGCGTTCCCGTTGGTTCTTCCTTACGCCTGCACATACCGCCTGGTTCTCCTTACTGGTCGTCACCGTATTGTTTCTGCTGTACATTATTTTTCAGTATAAAAACCGTATCCGTCAGATGAAGCTATGCTGGATTGCACTTATCCTTCAGGGCGCACAGATTCTGGCTTCCATGCTCCTGATTTTGAGCGGCCCTCAGTGGGTGATGGGAGGGAAAGCCAATACCGGTACTCCGTTTGTCGGGTTTGGTATGATGGCAGTGAGTCTTTTTCTGATCTGGATGGCATCAAAAGCCATAAAAAAAGATGAAGCCCTGGTAAAAAGTGTAGATCGGCTGAGATAAGGAAAAACACAAAATATTATTTGCAAAATTCCGTATCCGAAAAGTATTTTCGCTTAAAAAGGGGTGAATTTACTGTATTTTGAAATATTTTTAATTTTTTTTAGAAAAGTTAAAAAAAACACAATAATATTGTGCCTTAATTGAAAAAAAACGAACACAATATTTAGACTGATTCTAAATATAAGAATAATTTCAATTTTTTTTCTTTTTCTTTTTGTAATTTTTTTAATCTGGGTTTAATTTGCACCCAAATATTTTAAAAAAAATTAAAAACAATATAATTTCTTAAATAGTTACTGAACAAAATCTATACATTAATATATGAGCTTCTTAAAACTCAACATTAAAGTTTTCGTATTAAGCCTCCTTTACGTCCTTACATTCAGCACTTTACAATTGTATGCTGCGGATGTTGCTAAAGGAGAGGCCTTATTTAAGCAGCATTGTACGGCTTGTCATAAGGTCAATCAGAAGTTAGTGGGACCTGCACTCAAAGGTGTTACAGCAAAATACAAAGACGACCCTAAGTTTTTGTATGGCTGGATTAAGAATAATCAGGCAATGATTAAGTCTGGAAATCCAAAGGCAATTGCTGCTGCAGCAATTGACCCTTCAGCAATGAATACCTTTACTTTCCTCCAGGATCCGGATATTGAAAATATTCTGGCCTATATCGATGATTACAAAGATACGCCTCCCCCTGCCACTGCCGTTTCAGGGAACTCCTCTGACGGAGGAAATCAGGATGTATTCGCCAATCCCTCTATATACTATAGTGTATTAGGATTGGCTGCTTTGCTGATTGTGGTTGCTTTATTTCTGGTATTTGCAGCAGCAGGTCTTTCCGCTTCTGTAAGAGCAAGAGAGCAGCAGGAAGAACTTTCGACTTCTGCTATCTGGGGCGAATTCGGCAAATTCCTGAAAAACAAGTTTATTCTTACCTCCATTATCACCATTGCACTGCTCGGAGGTACCCTCAAGCTTATTCAGGCTGCCCGTGCAGTAAGTATCCATCCGGGATACATGCCTGCTCAGCCGATTAAGTTCAGCCATAAACTCCATGCAGGGAAACATGAGATTAACTGTCAGTACTGTCATACCGGTGCTTCCAAAAGTAAAAATGCGTGGGTGCCTGCTACCAATGTGTGTATGAATTGTCATAAAGGCGTTGAGGCAGGTCCGGTGTATGGAAAATCTGAAATCGCCAAGATTTATATGTCTGCGGGTTTCAACCCGGATACCAAACAATATTTTGAGCCCAATACGCCTGTGGACAAAGTAATGGAAGCTTTCTCCAAATGGATGGCGGATGATGCCAAAACCAAAAATCTTGCAGGTGCACTGGACGCCGTTAAAGAAATTGGATTTAATAAACCCATTGAATGGATTCGTATTCATAACTTACCTGACCACGCTTATTTTAACCACGCTCAGCACATTGCCGTGGGTGGAAAAGATAAAGATGGAAATACCATTGAATGTCAGACTTGTCACGGACCAATTCAGGAAATGGAAGTGGTATATCAGTACTCTCCCTTGTCTATGGGATGGTGCGTAAACTGTCATCGTCAGTCTAAAACTACTTACACATTCACAGACCCCGAAAACCCTAAAAAATCATTTACGCCTTCTCCGGCTGATATGGGTGGATTGGATTGTGCGAAATGTCATTATTAATCATTTAATTATTATTATCACGAAAAAACTGCTGAATATAAATGAAAACACCTACATATTGGTCAGGTCTTGATGAATTTGAAGCAAATATCGTTTCAAAAAACGGAAATGAATTTTCTAATGACGTTCCGCTCGAAGAAAAATTAGGAAATACAACCGAAGAGTCTTTGGAGTTTAATACAAACCGCAGAGATTTTCTTAAAATTTTTGGCTTTGGTTTAACGGCGGCTACCCTTGCAGCATGTAATGAAACGCCCCTCAAAAAAGCAATTCCTTACGTGGTTAAACCCGAAGAGCTTACTCCCGGAGTTGCTAACTTTTATTCTTCTACCTGTAACGGATGTTCGGCTTCTTGTCCGGTAATCGTTAAAACCCGTGAAGGCCGCCCGATTAAACTGGAAGGAAATCCCGATTCTCCTTTCTCAAAAGGAGGAATGTGTGCAGTAGGGCATGCAACGGTATTGAATCTTTATGATATTGACCGCCTCAAAAAGCCCCTCATCGGTAAAAATGAAGCTTCCTGGGCTGATGTGGATAAAGCTATCGGCGATAAACTCAATGGGCTTAAAGGAAAAAATGCAGTAAGAGTATTATCCCATACAATTACAAGTCCATCTACTTTAATGGCAATCAATGATTTCCTTACTGTATATGGAGGTACTCATGTTTCCTATGACCCGGTTTCCTATTATGCAATTGCGCATTCTCATGGTTTAAACTTCGATAAAGAAGTTATTCCTTCCTATAGTTTTGACAAAGCAGACGTTATCGTAAGTTTTGGCGCTGACTTCCTCGGTACATGGCTTTCTCCTGTACAGTTTTCCGCTCAGTACGTTACAAACCGTAACCCAAAAGCGAAAAAAATGTCCCGTCATTTTCAGGTAGAGTCTCTTATGTCTCTTACCGGAACAAATGCAGACGTCAGATATCCTGTCAACGCTTCTCAGGAGGCTTTGGCTTTGGTAAATCTTTATAATAAAGTTGCCCGTAAGCTCGGTCAGGGTGAAATCCCGGGAGTAACGGAGTTCAACGTGGCAGGAAACGGCCTCGATGTAATGGCGGAAGAGCTTGCAGCAGCCAAAGGACGTTCTCTTGTGGTTTGTGGCACCAATGACCTCGCTGTTCAGCAAATCGTGAACAGCCTTAATGTAATGCTCGGAAGCTACGGAACTACAATTGATATCGCTAATCCTTCCTATCAGAAACAGGGAAATGACGCTGCGCTTAACCAATTGGTGCAGGATATCAAATCCGGAACAGTGCAGGGAGTAATTTTCTATGGTTCCAATCCTGTATTTGATACTCCTTATGGTGAAGAACTCAAATCCCTGATTGCCAAATTACCGCTTTCTGTTTCTTTTGCTTCCAAAACCGATGAAACTTCCGCTGTGTGTCAGTACACCTGCCCCGACAGTCATGAAATGGAATCATGGAGTGACGCCAACCCGGTGGCCGGACAGTACAGCATCAATCAGCCTACCATCAATACTATTTATTCTTCCCGTCAGGCTCAGCAGTCTTTATTGAACTGGGCCGGAAATCCGGTTTCTTTCAAGGACTACATTCAGGCTTTCTGGGCAAAATCAGTAGTAACCGGAATGACCGAAAGTCAGTGGGACGGTATTCTGCGTCGTGGTATTTTCACCAAAGAAAATCCTGCAGCAGCAGTTGTTTCTGCTTCCAAAGGAAATCCTGCAGCCGCTGCTGCGGAAGCACTTGCATCTGCAAAACCCGGAATTGACCTCGTTTTATACGAAAAAATAGCGATTCGTGATGGTAAACACGCCAACAATCCTTTCCTTCAGGAATTACCGGATCCGGTAACGAGAACTACCTGGGACGGATATGCAACGGTTTCCGTTAAAATGGCAAAAGAGAAAAATATCAAAAACAATGATGTAATCGAAATAACCGCCGGCGGCAAAAAACTCAAACTTTCTGCTATCGTTCAGCCGGGTCAGGCTGCCGATACTATCGGGGTAGCAGTTGGATACGGCAGAGGCAAGGAGTTTGGTAAAACCATTGCAAAAGTAGGGGGAGAAAATGTCTATCCTTTTGTGTCTTTCGCCAGTGCAAACAGCTATAAAGTTGCCGGAGTAACCGTAGCTTCAACCGGAGAATCCTATCCGATTGCTAAATTACAGAAATATGACCTTCTGACAGATGACGGACCTCAGAAACTCGGCGTTTGGGGAGATAATTTTGACCGTACCAATGCAATCATCCGCGAAAGCTCGCTCGAAAATTATATCAAAAAACCGGATGCCGGAAATGAAGAAAGAGCACATATCAAACAACATCTGATTACGCTTTGGGATTCACATTATAAAGAAGAAGAATCTCAGAGAATTATCCGTTGGGTAATGGCAATTGACCTGAATAAGTGTACCGGTTGCGGAGCCTGCGTGGTAAGTTGTAATGCAGAAAATAACGTTCCTGTTGTTGGGAAAACGGAAATTATGCGTCACCGTGATATGCACTGGATGCGGATTGACCGTTATTACAGCGGAGATTTTGACAAGCCCGAAACGATTCGTACTGTACATCAGCCTATGATGTGTCAGCACTGTGCGAATGCGCCCTGCGAAACGGTTTGTCCGGTACTTGCTACAATTCACACTTCTGATGGTTTGAACTCCATGGCTTACAACCGTTGTGTAGGAACCCGTTATTGTGCAAATAACTGTCCTTACAAAGTGCGTCGTTTCAACTGGTTCAAATATCATAATAATGATAATTTCGATTTCCATCAGAATAATCCGTTGGGTAAATTAGTGCTGAACCCTGACGTTACCGTTCGTTTCCGTGGAGTAATGGAAAAATGTTCTTTCTGTGTTCAGAGAATTCAGGACGGAAAACTAAGGGCGAAGGTAAATGCAAAACAAAAAGACGCAGGGGCATTTGTAAAACCGGCTGACGGAGATATCAAAACCGCTTGTCAGCAATCTTGTCCTACCGGAGCAATTGTTTTTGGAGACTTAAATGATCCCGAAAGCGAAGTGTCCAAATTATTCAGAGATGAGCGTGCCTTTACAGTGCTTGAAGAAGTAAAAACTTTACCTTCCGTAAGCTACATGACCAAAATCAGAAATGTAAAACCGAATGAAGTATTTGTTCATCACGGCGGACACGGAGAAGAGCATAAAACCGAAGAGCACAAAGAAGAAACGCACAAAAAGGAGGATGGACATTCCTGATTCCCGGATAATCATACTTAAAAGTTCAATTATTATTAGAAGTACATTTTAAATTATATAATTCTATGCATGTAGAATCATCGGTAAGACAAAAACTCATTACGAATATCAATGAGTACGGCCAAATTACGGATGACATATCCCGTCCGATTGAAGCGGCTCCCAACAAAACATGGTTGCTATGGACAACGATTTCCGCAATCGTAATGACGATAGGCTTCGCCCTTATCGGATGGACGATTTGGGAAGGTATTGGGGTTTGGGGCTTAAATACGGAAGTTGGCTGGGGATTTGACATTACTAACTTCGTATTTTGGGTAGGTATCGGACATGCCGGTACTTTGATTTCAGCAGTATTATTACTTTTCCGTCAGACATGGCGTAACTCGATTAACCGTTCCGCAGAGGCGATGACGATATTTGCCGTACTCTGCGCCGCAATATTTCCTGGCATTCACGCAGGACGTACCTGGGACTTGATTTATTTTGGTCCTATTCCTAATACCCGTGGTACACTTTGGGATAACTTTAACTCTCCGCTTATGTGGGACGTTTTTGCAATCTCTACTTATCTTACCGTTTCACTGGTATTCTGGTATCTCGGGATGATTCCTGATTTTGCCACCCTGAGAGACCGTTTCAAAAGACAAGGAAAAGAAATGGCTTCCAAGGCTTATGGTGTTGCAAGTTTTGGTTGGGAAGGCTCTGCAAGAAACTGGTCCCGTTTTGAGGTAATCTCCCTGATTCTTGCCGGTTTGTGTACTCCGCTTGTACTTTCTGTACACTCTATCGTAAGTATGGACTTTGCTACTTCGGTTGTACCGGGATGGCATACCACAATCTTCCCTCCTTACTTCGTAGCGGGTGCAATTTTCTCCGGATTCGGAATGGTACAAACGCTGTTGGTAATCATGAGAAAAGTTTATAAACTCGAAAACTATATTACAATCGAGCATATGGAAAATATGGCAAAGATTGTACTGGCAACCGGTTCTATTGTAGGTCTTGCATACAGTACTGAGTTTTTCATTGCCTGGTATTCCGGTAGCTTCTTTGAAAGATATGTATTTATCAACCGTGCTTTTGGAGATTACTGGTGGGCATATTTCGCAATGTTTTCCTGTAATGTAATTACGCCTCAGCTTTACTGGTCACAAAAAATCAGACAGAATATGACGATTACTTTTATTCTCTCTATTTTTGTAAATATCGGGATGTGGTTTGAACGTTTCGTAATCATCGTAACTTCTTTACATCACGATTTCGTACCTGCACGCTGGGCTAATTATACTCCTACTTTTGTAGAGGCGGGTATTTTCATCGGTACATTCGGATTATTCTTTACCTGTTTCTTCCTGTTCTCCAAATTCCTGCCCACCGTGAATATGTTTGAGGTAAAAACGCTTTTACATCATCCTAAAAAACCGGCTGGAATTCCTCAGGGAGTAAAAGACGAAGTTTCTCATTCACACCATTAATTTTATTTACCACAGCGATTCATATTATAAAGATATATCATGAAATCAAATTTAATTGTAGCCAAATTCTGGAATCCTGACACAATGATGGAAGCATTAGCTGATATTCATCATAAAGGTGTTCCTGTATATGATTGCTATACCCCTTTTCCGGTACATGGTATTGAGGCCTACATGAATATTAAACGTACCCGTTTAACAATTGCGAGTTTCATTTACGGTTGTCTGGGCTTGGGAGCGGCGCTTTTTTTGATGGCAGGCGCCTACGGTCAGTGGCTTTACTTTGACTGGTGGGGACTTGATATCATCAACTGGCCAATGGACATCGGAGGAAAACCGGCTTTGGCATGGGTGGACTTCGTTCCGATCGGGTTTGAGTTAACGGTATTGTTTGCTGCACACGGAATGGTACTTACCTTTTTGGTCGTAGCAAAATATTATCCCGGTAAAGAAGCAAAATTACTCGATGACCGTCAGACAGATAACGTGTTTGTTGTAGCAATAGACGGTGATAAAATCAAAGCGGAAAAGGAAGATGAACTAATGAGTGTACTTAGAGAGCATGGTGCTTTTGAAGTAAGCAAAACGGCTTAATTTTCCTGCGAACGATTTATTTATCCGGCTTTATCATTAAATTAATTATTTAAACTTTGTTTTTAGTATATTAATATGAAAAATATACCAACAAGACTGATTGTTCTAAGCGTAGTTGCCCTTTTGGGAGTAGGACTTGTGCTTTCTGCTTTCGTCGGTCCTAAATTAATGTCTTATATTACTGTAGGCTTCGGGGGGGAAGGAAGTAACCGGTATTCAACGGAAGGATTTGATACGGGACTTGAATACGCTCCCAATATGTTCCATCCGGAATCCTATGAAGCCTATACTCAGTGGAAGCCTGCCACTCCTTTCCGGGATGGTAAAAATATGCAGACACCTCCTTCAGGGACTGTTCCCAGAAACGGGTCTTATATACATGAAGATTTTCAACCGTATCATTATGCCAATACTACGGAAGCATACGATTTGGCTACAACCAACGTGAAAAGCCCTGTGGCTGAAGCGATGGCTGCACTGGATTCGCTGAAGAGAAAAGAGGCTGAAAAAGGAGTACTTGCAAAAGGAAAAACGATTTATGAAGTTCATTGTCAGGTTTGTCATGGTGAAAAAGGTGACGGGCAGGGAACTATCGTAAAAAACAATGTTTATCCTACTCCGGGTGACTATAAAACGAAAGAAAATTTAACAGATGGTAAAATGTATCACAGTATTACTTACGGAAAAAATCTGATGGGCTCTTACGCTTCTCAGGTTACACCGGAAGAAAGATGGGCTGTGATTTATTATATCCGCAGTTCTTTCTTAAAATAATTTTATTCATTCATTCGTTCAACTATATAATAAAAATAAAAGCTTTGGAAGCAGTACATTATACCCCCGAACAACTCAATGAACGTTTTTCGTTTAGCGGAAAATTTCAACGCCTTGCATTCACTTTGCTGGGAGTTGGGGTTGTCTGTTTAATTATTGGGATTTTTCTATCTCTTAACCCTTCTGCACCGGCACACGGGCATGAAGCGGCTGGCGCAGATGCACACGGAGGCGGGCACGAAGCCCATCCTGTTACATGGTTTACCCGCCTGATAGCAGACCTCCTGCTGGCAAACATGTTTTACTTCCGTATTGCATTTGGTGCATTCATCGCTTTAATGTTTACCTGGCTGGGCGGCGGCGGATGGAATACCGTAATCAAAAGAATTTCCGAGGCAATGTCTCAGTATATATATGTGGCTTTTGCTGTTTTTATCGTATTGTTTTTCTTTTTGGGAGAAATCTACGAATGGGTAAGACCCGAAGCAGCTAATGATGCACTCATTCAGGCAAAAGCCGCCTATCTGAATCAAACCGGATTCATCATCCGTAACCTGTTCTTCTTTGCCCTTTGGGGTGGGATTGTGTACGTTATTCGTAAAAACTCCCTCAAAGAAGACCTTGAAGGCGGCCTCAATTCTTTCTACAATAAAGCAACCGGAATCGCCGCATTCTTTATGGTTACTTTTGCTTTGAGTTATACCTTCTTCTCTATCGACTGGCTTAAGTCGCTTGAGCCTCACTGGTTCAGTACAATTTATGGTGTGTATAACTTTGCCGGTACAATGGTTACAAGTTTTACCGTTACTTACTTCCTCATTATTATGCTCAAAAGAAACGGGTATCTTTCTTATGTGAATGATTCTCACTTGCATGATGTAGGTAAGTTTATGTTTGGATTCAGTGTATTCTGGGCTTATATATGGGTATCTCAATTCCTGTTAATCTGGTATTCCAACGTACCGGAAGAGTCTATTTACTATATTAAAAGAATGGGTGGCAATGATATTGGTTTAGGGGGAAAGGGGTTCTATGAAACCTATACCGCTTCAAGCCAGTATCTGGGGTATTCTTTCTTCTTTTTCTTTAATATTATAGCGAACTTTATCACTCCATTTTTAGTATTAATGACAAGAAATGCAAAGCGTACGCCGGTTATCGTTTACCCTTTGATTTTTATTATGCTGATCGGACACTGGAATGATTTGTACCAATTGATTATGCCGGGGGCAATCGGACAGTATTCCCCTTCTTTTGGGTCCTTTATGATGCAGTTGGGGATGGCACTTACCTTTGGCGGAGTATTCCTGTTTGTAGTTTTCCGTTCTTTGGCAAAAGCAGCTTTGGTACCAAAAAACAGTCCTTTTATAGAAGAAAGTTTACATCACTCAACGGGAGTTGTTTAATCTTTGAATAATTCACGTGTAATTAATCTAAAAATTCAACGTTAAAAAATATTTTAATAATTTATGGACGCTCAAACGGTCATAACCCTCATAAAAATTCTGGTTCCGCTTGTACTCGCTTTGGCAGCCTACAATACCTATCTGGTATTCAAGCTAAAGGATGTGGACCCTTTTGAAAACTGGGACAGAAACAAAATTAATGGCTCGCTTTTATTTTTGTTTTTTATTGCCGGAAGCCTTTTGGCGGCCTGGTCGATGATGTACTATAAGGATTTGTATATCCTGATTTTTGACCCTGCTTCCGATCATGGTGTTCCTATTGACAGAATGTTCTGGACAACTGCAGTACTCACAATCGTTGCTGCTTTTGCAACCAATGCAGTACTTTTTTATTTTTGCTATCAGTATGCTGGCAAGGAAGGCAAGAAAGCCCTTTATTATCCTGAAAACAATAAACTGGAGATTGCGTGGACTGTAATTCCTGCAATCGTTCTGACTATATTGATTGCTTCCGGAGTTTCTACATGGACAAAAGCTACTGGTACTGCACCGGAAAATGCAAGAGAAATCGAACTTACCGGAAAACAATTCGAATGGATGATACGTTACCCGGGTAATGACGGTAAGTTCGGGAAAATTACATGGGATTCTATCAATGATGCAAGTGGAAATACCTACGGATATCATTTCTCGGACGTAAACTCCCACGATGATTTTAATCCTCAGGAAATTCATCTGGAAGTAGGAGTTCCCGTTAAAGTAAATATCCGCGCCCGTGACGTTTTACACAGTGCGACAATGCCTCATTTCCGTATGAAAATGGACGCAGTACCGGGTATGAATACGAGCTTCTGGTTTACGCCGATTATCTCTACGGATTCTATGCGTTTAATCAAGAGAAATCCTAAGTTTAATTACGAATTGTCCTGTCAGGAAATTTGTGGTGGTGGTCACTGGAATATGCGCCGGGTGATTGTCGTGGATTCGAAAGAGCAGTACAATGCCTGGTTAAAAACACAAAAGCCAACTTATATGGCTTCTGCTGAGGAAAAAGCACCTGAGACGGTTCCTGCACCAGCAGCAACTCCTGCCGTTGATAAAGCTACTGAGGTGAAACCGGCGGAAACTGCGAAAACACCGGCTGCAGCTACTACTCCGGTAGATGGGAAAAAAGCTCCGGCTGCTGCTCCTGCTGATGCTAAAAAGGTAGCCCCCAAAGCGGGTGACGCTAAAAAACCTGCGGAAACAGCACCTGCAAAAACTCCTGAAAAGAAAACGAATAAAGTAAATCCTTAATAAACAAATATATTAAACCTAAGATATATGTCCGATACAACAATTCTTCACGATGTAGCTCATCACGGTGACCACGGTCATCACAGTGAGTATCTAAAACATGATGACCATCATCATCATGAAGAAAACTTCATTACGAAGTATATTTTTTCGCAGGATCACAAGACAATTGCAAAGCAATTTCTGGTTACAGGTATCTTTATGGCGGTTGTAGGGATTGTATTGTCTCTTCTTTTCCGTCTTCAGCTTGCATTTCCGGATACTGAGATTCCGTTGCTTGAGTCAATGCTCGGTAAATGGGCTCCGGGTGGAAAGCTCGACCCTAACTTTTACCTCGCTCTCGTTACGATGCATGGTACAATTATCGTATTCTTCGTATTGACAGCCGGTCTGAGCGGTACTTTCAGTAATTTCCTGATTCCGCTTCAGGTGGGTGCAAGAGATATGGCTTCCGGTTTCATGAATATGTTGTCTTACTGGTTCTTTTTCCTTTCTTCTGTGACAATGATTATTTCATTATTCATAGAAACAGGACCTGCTTCAGGAGGATGGGTGATTTATCCACCACTGAGTGCCTTACCACAGGCAATGCCCGGCTCCGGTTTGGGGATGACTATGTGGCTGGTAGCAATGGCTTTGTTTATTGCTTCTTCATTATTGGGAGGGATTAACTATATCACTACGGTATTAAACCTGAGAACCAAAGGAATGTCAATGGACCGTCTTCCGCTGACAATATGGGGATTCTTCATTACGGCTGTAATTGGAGTATTGTCTTTCCCTGTGCTTTTTGCCGCAGCATTATTGTTGATTTTTGACCGTTCATTCGGTACAAGTTTTTATCTTTCCGATATCTTTATCGGAGGAGAAATGCTTCACTACAAAGGCGGTAGCCCGATTCTTTTCCAGCACTTATTCTGGTTCCTGGGTCACCCTGAAGTATATATCATTATTCTTCCTGCTTTGGGTATTTCCTCTGAGGTAATTTCAACTAACTCCCGCAAGCCTATCTTCGGGTACAAGGCGATGATTCTTTCCATGGTTGGAATTATGGTTCTTTCCTTTATCGTATGGGCACATCACATGTTCGTTACGGGTATGAATCCTTTCCTCGGAACTATCTTCATGTTGTTTACCCTTCTGATTGCGATACCTTCTGCTGTAAAAGGCTTTAATTATATTGCGACGATGTGGAAAGGGAATATTCAGTTTACTCCGGCAATGTTGTTTGCTGTGGGTCTTGTTTCCCTCTTCATCACAGGTGGGGTAACCGGGATTTTCCTTGGGAATGCAGCCGTGGATATTCCTTTGCATGATACTTATTTCGTAACCGCTCACTTCCACCTTGTAATGGGTAGTTCCGCAGCATTCGGTTTCTTTGCCGGAGTATATCACTGGTTCCCCAAAATGTTCGGAAGAATGATGAGCGAAAAATTAGGATATATTCACTTCTGGGGAACTTTAATCGGGGTGTATGGTGTATTCTTCCCGATGCACTATATGGGATTTGCGGGTATGCCGAGAAGATACTATTCTCAGGACGCTTTTGACTTTACTCAGGGGTTTGAAAACCTGAATGTGTTCATCACAGCAGTGGCTTTCTTTGCCGCCTTTGCTCAGTTATTCTTCCTGTTTAATTTCTTTAGAAGTATGTTCTTTGGTAAAGTAGCTCCTGCGAATCCTTGGAAATCCAATACATTAGAATGGACTACTCCGCTCAATCCAGGCCATGGAAACTGGCCTGGTGATATTCCTGCGGTTTACAGATGGCCTTATGATTATAATAAGCCGGGCGTAAAAGAAGATTATTTGCCTCAGCATATTCATCCGAATGATGTTGTGCTGGAAGAAGGATTTAATCGCGCTGATTTTAAAGAGCACGAACATTCTCATTAATTTGAGATTAAGATAAAAGGAACTCCCCCGGTTTGGTACTGAGGGGAGTTTTTTGTTTATAAATTTCAGGGTAATTTAATCCCTGACCCGGTTTATTGCTGAACGCTTCTTATCCCCTCCCTGAACCCATTGAGATATCCGGAAAACAGAATAATTTATCCTTTGGAATATAAGTAAAGGAAACGGAAATGCGTTTTTTGCGGTTTGATACCAATAAGTTATATATTTTTTTTAGTGAAAATTTGTTTTGTAAATTATTACTTTTTACTTTAGTCAACAAATTACTATATGATTACTTTTAATTTACAAAACCAATGAAAAAGTATTTGATTTTATGGATTATGGCTTGCTCATGCTGGATAACTGCCTATGGGCAGCTCATTATGCGTGAAATGAACGCCGATGGAGAGATTGTCTATCCGGTTACGACAATCAGCAGAGCCGAGTATTTATCGCTTTCACCTGATATGCAGGGGCATCCGGAGCGGTTTATTATCAGCGATTTAGTCAACGGAAAAGAAATAAAGAATGCAGAAGACGGGAAAATCTATATTCGTCTTTCTCAGTATCAGTCTTTTTCCGGAGAAAGGAAGCGTCAGGTTTTGCTACACCCTGAGCAATACATTGTAATAGAAGACCTGGCTGCACAACCCCTGAAGGAAATAACCGAACAGGAACTAAGCCGCCTTTCACCCGAAAAGCAGGCCATAATCAGAAATAGTGCTGAATACAAAATTATTAAAGAATGATATTTTATCAGATTGAAAAAATTTAAAACGAATAAATATGAGACAATTTTTATCCTTGATAATTATTTTTACACTCCTGATACTTACTCAACCGCTGTTGGCTCAGCCGGGTGTTTGTAATGGAGGTGGATGTACAGGAGGTGCTCTTTGGGGAGCTGTTCAAACTACGACGAGCCCAACTTTTGTTCCTTCTGTAGCCGGTACTTTTGCCGGAGAGTATAATCTCTATAATGTAACGGCAGGGCAGCAATATGAATGGTCATTGTGTGCTGCTGACGGAGCGACGAACCCGACAGGAGACGCTCAGCTGACACTGATAAATGCTACTACTCTGGCGAATATTTGTTATGCGGACGACGTTTGCGGGCTATCTCCCAAAATATTATGGACGGCTACTATTACGGGTCAGGTGAGGGTACTGATTAATCAGTTTTCATGCGTTACCAATACAAACTCACATACAGTAGTATGGCGTTGTGCTGCCTGCTCTGCGGTACCTGCCGGAGAAACACAGGCTACCGCTATCAGTGCCGGAACGCTGATTTGTAATACACCTTACTCGAATACCCAAAATCTGAACCTGTTTCAGAACGATTATAATGGACAACCCTCACCGGATGTTTTTTATACCTTCACATTGAGTTCTACTCAAACCGTAAATATCGGGACCTGTGGTTCTTTGTTTGATACGTATTTATATTTACTGGATAATGTGGGTACTGTACTCGCTTCCAATGATAATAACGGGCCTTTGTGCGCTGGAAATGAGGCTTCTATTCAGCAAACACTGGCTGCAGGAACTTACTATGTAGTATCGGAAGGGGCCGGTGCAAATACAGGAACCGTTACTACTTCCATAACAGCACTCGGACCCGCGCCCACCGTTACCGGAAATACCAGCATTTGTCTGGGTGATACCACAACCCTTACCGCAAGTGCTCCCGGCGCAACAGGATATACCTGGTTTGATGCATTAACCGGAGGGAATACGCTTGCCAGTACGGCCTCTTATACTGTTTCACCGACGGCTACCACTTCCTATTATGTAGAAGCGGCAGCTACCGGTGGGGGAGTCCCCGGACCTCAGACGATGATTCCAATACCCGGTCAGTCCAGCACCTTCAGCAATATGGTAAGGGGGTATTACTTCACCAGCCCGACGACAATTTTTCTGACTGCAATTCAGGCGCCTACAACGGCAAGTACAGGAAACCAGAACCTGGCTATTCTGCGTTTTACGGCAGGAGCTCCTCCTGCATGGCCGGGTACAACGAATAATTTTACTGTATTGTATCTTACTCAGAATAATCCTACTCCCGGTCTGATTACGCTGGCAACCCCGATTCAGGTTAATCCCGGGGATATTATCGGCGTTTTAGGAAACAGAAACGATAATAATTCTTATGGACTTCCCAATCCTTACCCCAGTACGATTGCGGGTTTTCCGGTGAACCTGACCCGTTGCGGAATGCAGTTGCCATTAAGTACCAATGTGCCCCAGACTATTTGGTCAGAGGTAACCGGCGGGACATATCTTTGCCGGGTTGAATTATATTATACTACTTCCCTCGGGACGGGAACCTGCCCTTCGGCAAGAACCCCCGTTACCGTTACCGTAAACCCCAATCCTTTGGTGAATCTGATTCCTGACAGTGTGAACTGTGCCGGCGGAAACGATGGAAGTATTACTGCAAACGGAAGTAATGGTTCACCAGCCTATCAGTACTCTCTTAATGGAGGGACGCTTCAGGGTACAGGATTGTTTACAGGCCTGAGCGCAGGAAATTATACTGTCAGTGTGGTTGATGCTAATAACTGTGACGGAACGGCTACTATAGCTGTAGCAGAACCGGTTCCGCTAACCACTTCGGCCTACTCAGAAACCTGTAGTCTTAACGGCTTAAATTATACAGTTACCTTTCAGGTATCGGGAGGGAATGCTCCCTACAATGTTTCAGGGGTTACCGGGACTTTTGCCGGAAATATCTTTACCTCCAATCCTATACCAACCGGAACTACTCCAACAATTCTGGTTTCGGATGCGAATAACTGTCCGCCTGTATCCCTTGTGCCTGTGGGGAACTGCGTACCTGCAAGCCCCTGTAATACTGCAACGGGTTGCTTTCTTGCGAATCAGATAATTGACGGGGATTTTGAAAATTTTGATGAACTGAATCCCTTTGCGAACTTCAGCAGTACTTATGATTATTACGACTGTGATGCCGGAAACAGCGTTTGTATCAATGGCACAACCGGACAAAATATTCTTTGCCAATATGATTTTGCCGTAGAAACAGGAACTCCTGCATGTAATAATACATGGTCTGCGAATGTAACGGATCATACTTCCGGAAGCGGAAATTTAATGCTCGTGGATTTCCCTGTAGGGATTTCTGCTCAGATATGGTGTCAGACGGTTACGCTACTACCGAATACCAATTATTGCTTTGGCGGATATTTTCTGAATCTCGTTCCTTCAGGTACAGGATACACCAATCCTATCTTCCGGTTTGAGGCAAACGGGCAGGTTCTGGGGGTATCTTCTGCAATTCCTGAAGATGAGCAATGGCATTATCAGGGTATTCAGTTCAACAGTGGTGCAGGTGGTACTGTTACCCTCTGTTTATGGAATGATAATTTCGGGCCTTTGGGCTTTGATCTGGGAATAGATGACTTATCCCTGAGAGAGGTAACGAACGGCGCTCTTCCGATAGCGGTCAACGATACCGTCAGTTTCTGTGATTATGAAACACTGGTTATTTTTAATGTACTGGGAAATGATACAGGAGCCGGAATCAATGCGCTGCAATTGCTTTCTTATCCGGCTTACAGTACCGGAACGGCTTCTGCCAACTTTGCCAACGGCTCAGTGACTTTTATTCCTGACGCTACTTTTTCCGGTTCTACTTCTTTTACGTATGAGATAACGACCAATCTGGGATGCTCAGATGTAGGGACGATTGTCTTGACGGAGGAGGTGTCTCCTGTTGCTACGATTACAGGAAGCAATACTTTCTGTCAGGGAGACAGTTCCGTACTGGATGCAGGTTCCGGATATATTGCCTATAACTGGACTACTCCTTTGGGCTCTGCCAATACTCAGACCTATACGGCTACTGTTTCCGGGGTTTACTCTGTGATTGTAACGAATGTCGCAGGTTGTAATGATACAGCTTCTGTAACGGTTTCTCTTAATTCTGTTCCGACTCCGGTCATTACGGCAAGTGCTACTTCGATTTGTGCGGGAGGGAATTCCGTACTGGATGCAGGCTCCGGTTACAATGCCTACAGCTGGTTTCAGCAAAGTACCGCTTCCGGGCTGGGAAATGCTCAGACTCAGAATGTTTCAACTCCGGATGTTTATGGCGTGATTGTAACGGATATCAACGGTTGTTCCGGAGGGGATACTATTACCATTACTGTGCGTCCGAATCCAGTAGTAACAATCATTCCTTCCGGTCCCACTTCATTTTGTCCGGGTGATTCTGTGACGCTGGATGCAGGTTCCGGATTTGTAAGTTATGTATGGAGTTCAAACCCGGGTGGTTCTGCCGGAAATACACAAACTGTAGTAGCCAATATGACGGCTATGTATCAGGTGATTGTAACGGACAATTTTAACTGTTCGGGGATAGATAGTATATCCATTGTTTCCGGTGATACCTTACCACCGGTATTCACAAGTTGCCCTTCCGGTATTACTGTGAATAATGATCCCGGGCTTTGTGGCGCAGTCGTAACCTGGTCAAATCCATTGGTGAGTGATAACTGTACTGCAAATCTTATTCAGTCTCAGGGATTAGCGAGTGGTTCTGTATTTCCGGCAGGAAGTACTCAGATAGAATTTATTGTATCGGATTTAGGCGGAAATTCAGATACTTGTACCTTTACGGTTACTGTGACAGATAACGAAAATCCGGCCATCGTGAATTGCCCTGCCAATATTTCGGTTTCCAATGACCCCGGCCTGTGTGGCGCGGTGGTAAACTGGGCTTTGCCATCGGTAACGGATAATTGTGCCGGAGCAACGCTGAACCAAACCGGAGGTGCAACCAACGGAAGCGTATTCCCTTTGGGGACTTCCACAATTACCTATCTTGCAACGGATGCTGCGGGAAATACAGCGGATTGTACTTTTACAATTCTCGTTTCTGATACAGAAAACCCGGTAATTTCCGGTTGTCCTGCCAATATTTCTCTTCCAAGTGACCCCGGAGCCTGTGGTGCGATTGCCAACTGGACGGCTCCGTCGGTTTCCGATAATTGTGCGGGAGTAACCTTAGCCCAAACAACCGGAGGAGCAAGCGGGAGTTTATTCCCGTTGGGAACTACAGTTGTCACGTATTTAGCAACGGATGCTGCAGGCAATACCGCTAACTGTACCTTCTCTGTAACAGTTACGGATAATCTGGCACCTGTCATAGCAGGTTGTCCGGCAAATATAATTATGAATAATGACCCCGGAATATGCGGAGCAACTGTAAACTGGTCAGTACCTTCGGTTACAGATAATTGTACGGGCTCTACTTTAGTTCAAACTTCCGGAGGATCCAATGGTTCTGTTTTCCCTGTGGGTACAACGACTGTGGTATATCTTGCAACAGATGCTGCCGGTAATACAAGTTCCTGTCAGTTTACGGTGATTGTAAATGATACTGAAAATCCGGTGGTGAATAATTGTCCTTCCAATATTTCTGTAACCAACAACCCGAACCAGTGCGGAGCAAACGTTAACTGGGTTTTCCCAACGGTTAGTGATAACTGTCCGGGATCGGCAATTCTTCAGACGGGAGGCGGTGCACCGGGTTCTTTATTCCCTGTAGGAGTTTCTACTATTGTATTTACTGCTGCGGATGCTTCCGGAAATACAGCAAGTTGTTCGTTTACTATTACGGTTACGGATAATCAGCCTCCGGTCATTGTAAACTGCCCTTCCAATCTCACGCTGAATACTTCTGCCACTCAATGCAGTGCGATTGCAAACTGGGTTACGCCAACGTTTACGGATAACTGCCCTTCGGCTACGATTGTACAAACTGCCGGTCCGCTCAGCGGTAGCCCATTTTCTTTGGGTACTACTACGGTTAGTTATCTTGCTACTGATGCAGCAGGGAATACAGCAAGTTGTAGTTTTATGGTAACAGTTACCGATGGAGTGGCTCCGGTGATTACGGGTTGTCCTTCGAATTTATCGGTTTCCAATAATCCCGGCCAATGCGGTGCAATTGTAAACTGGAGCGTTCCGGTTGCAAATGACAATTGTTCGGGCGTCACAATGATACAATCATCCGGGGCGGGCAATGGCTCTTTCTTCCCTACGGGCACTTCCACGATTGGATATCAGGCAACGGATGCTGCGGGAAATACTGCAAGTTGTCAGTTTACGGTAACGGTCAGTGATACAGAAGCCCCTGCGTTTATTTTCTGCCCTTCTGATATACAGCTTACGGCTACATCTGGATGTACGGAAATCGTAAACTGGGTTGCACCCAATGTTACCGATAATTGTCCGGGGGTATCTTTAAGCAGCAATTTTGCTTCAGGGGATGTTTTCCCTTCCGGAACGACTACCGTGGTTTATACTGCAACGGATGCCGTTGGGAATACTTCAACCTGTAGTTTTGATATAACGGTAAATGTTCCTTCGCCAATATTGGTAACGGCTATCGCAGATGTGAATGTGAGTTGTAACGGAGGGACTGATGGTCAGGCCTCTGTTTCGGCTTCGGGTGGAACGGGTAGTTACGCTTATTCATGGGACATTACCCCTCCTCAACTTACAGCCACTGCTACCGGACTCGGTGCAGGAACTTATACAGTATATGTTTCCGATGTCAATGCTCCGGCGTGTGTGGCTGTTGCGACGGCTTCGGTTACGATTTCTCAGCCTTCCGCGCTTACTGCTACTACAAGTGTTCTCCAAAGCCCGGGTTGTGGTCTGATGAATGGCTCTGCGGTGGTCTCTGCAAGCGGTGGTACCGGAAGCTATTTGTATCAGTGGAATACGGTTCCTCCTCAAACGGGAGTAACAGCCACCGGTTTGGGTGCCGGTACTTATAACGTTACGATAAGCGACCTGACCAATGCCGCCTGCAATACTACTGCCAGTGTAACCTTAACGGCTTCGGCTCCTCCGACTGCTCTGATTACGCCTGTGGGGACTCAAAACATTTGTGAAGGAAACAGTGTGGTGTTGAATGCTAACGGTGGTAGTGCTGTTTCGTGGCTGTTTAACGGTGCTTTCTTTGCTTCGGGCAATACTGTGGTGGTTCAGCAGGGGGGAGTTTATCAGGCGATTGTTTATTCAGAAAGTAATTTTACAGGCTGTGCAGATACTTCAGAAACGTTTACGCTGACTGTAACTCCTCTGCCTTTGGCTGAAATAGAGGCACTTACTCCGGTGGATTTCTGTCAGGGAGAAACGGCTTTGATTCAGGCGAACGGAGGTAGCGCAGTCTCATGGTATAAAGACGGGCTTGCCCTGAATGTTTCGGATAATCCGCTTACAGTCAGTGAATCCGGTTCTTATGTGGCGATTGTTTCCAATGGATGTGGAGCGGATACGTCAGCGAATCTGTTTATAACGGCACATCAGGTTCCGGTTGCGGATTTTATCTATGCACCTTCTGAGCCTTTTGTCGGAATTCCTGTTCAGTTTACGGATAAAAGCCTGGTAGGAGCGGTCTGGAACTGGGATTTCGGGAATGGAAATACCTCTACTGTTCAGAATCCGGCGAATACCTATACAGAAGACGGTACTTATCCTGTAACGCTTTTTCTGGAAAATGATATCGGATGTAGTGATACGGTTGTGTATTTTATTTCGGTAGTTTTGCCCGGTACGGTCCCTGTCTTTATTCCGAATGTGTTTTCTCCCAATGATGACGGGAATTTTGATGAGCTGATTTTAAGCATTGGCGGTTATACTTTTGAGTATTTCCAGGTTTTTGACCGCTGGGGTAAAATGATGTTTGAAACAGAAGACCCAAGTCAAAACTGGAGAGGATATAATAAAAACGGAACACTTTGTTCAGAAGGGGTGTATTTTTATGTACTCAATCTGAAAGATAATCAGAATCGTCCCGTGATTAAAAAGGGGAATGTGACATTGATTCGGTAAGAATCGGGTTTGTTTTTTGTGAAAGAATTGCGATGTGTCCTGAATGATGCATCGCAATTTTTTTTTGGGGTGGGGGAGTGGATTTTGTCTGAATCAGGGTTATCAGGATTGTGGATTGGGTTTCACCACGGAAAAAGTTCATGGACAGGGAGTGTCAGGTACACAGACATAAGTATTCCTGTAATTGCTACCAGGCTGTTAGTATCCATAAATCATAATTTTCAGTTTCTCTCAGAAATCGAAGATTCAGCGTAGCTAATGGTTTATTTTCATTTTATTATTGAAGGTACTTGTATTATTTGCATAATTCATTCTAAGTGATTAAGTTTGTAGCGTTTTATGTTTCAATTTTATACGAAGGGTATATACAATGCGAAAATTAACTTTACTTTTTACTTGTTTTTTGGGGTTTCTGTCGTTGGTGAAAGCACAGGCTCCTGATCTCCAACTTCATTTTGAGACGGCTTATTCCCGTTTTCCCAATATCCCCCGGGGCACTCTGGAAGCAATGTCCTACGGTGCAACCCGTTTTGGGAATATACTGCCTGAGCCGGGTACGCATCATCACCACGGACCTGACCGTTTGGGTTTGTTTGGATTGATTTCGGATGGGGAGGGGTATTTTGACAATACCCTGAACGAGGTTCTGATTTATACTCCGGAAGATATGAGCACGGATGCGTTTATTCATAATGAACGCGCTCAGATTCTGGCGGTAGCACAGAGAATCTCTGCTCTGTGTACTTCTTACGGAGTGCAGAGTGCGGCAGATTTAGCACCGGTTTTAAAAGAATTTTGCGAAATTCCTGCTGACAACGACGCAAACCGTTATGCTCAGGAATTGTACCTTTATGAAGTATTTTCTCATCTTGCTCAGGGGATAGAAACCCCTGTATTATCAGTAAAGCCGGTCAGCATTTCTCCGGAAGATTGGTTTCTGCCGAATAATTATGAAATCCTTCGTTCGCCGAATGTTACTGTTTCTTCTCAGGGGATTACCAATGGAAGACAAATGTATGACCCTGACGGGAATAATCCTCAACCGATGTCTGCCGATTATCCGCCTGCGCTCTGGAGTGCTTCCGGTAATTTTTCCTCCCGGAATGGAACGGCAATTACGGCAGTAACAATACATACAACTCAGGGAAGCTATTCCGGCGCAATTTCATGGCTGAAAAACCCGGCGGCCAACGCATCTGCGCATTACGTACTGCGTTCTTCAGACGGTCAGATAACGCAGCTTGTACTCGAAGTGGATAAGGCCTGGCATGTAGGTTCGGAAAACCCCTATACTATCGGACTTGAGCACGAAGGCTATGTGTCTCAGACAGGATGGTACACTACGGCAATGTACAATGCTTCTGCTGCATTGGTGAGAGATATCTGTACTGACAGAAATATTAATCCGACTACCTGTTACAGCGGGGCTTCCGGCAGTACGGTAAATGTACTTTCCTCTACGTTTAAAATCAAAGGTCATCAGCATTTTCCCAATCAAACCCACACCGACCCGGGAATTAACTGGGACTGGCCGCTGTTTTATAATCTGGTAAACAACAATAATACCTGTAATGCACCTGCTGCACTCACCGCCGGAAATATCACACCCAACAGTGTGAGGCTTAGCTGGGGAAGTGCTTCCGGGGCTTCAGCCTATCTGCTGAGATATAAAAGCAGTGCTGCCACAACCTGGACTCAGGTAACGGTAAGCAGTATCAACCATATGCTTTCCGGGCTTGCTTCCGGTACAACTTATGAATGGCAGGTGGCTTCGGTTTGTGGTAGTAATACCTCTTCTTACACCGCAGGTGGTAATTTCACTACCATGGCTTCTTCCTCTTCGGCCTGTACCGGAAATATAACGGATTCCGGGGGTACGGGAAATTATGGAAACAACGAAAACTGGACTTATACGATTGCACCTGCCGGAGCAACGGCTGTTTCCCTTACATTTAATAGTTTCGGACTTGAAAATACCTACGATTTTCTTTATATCTATAACGGGCCTACGACGGCTTCTCCTTTAATCGGAAGCTATACAGGAACAAGCAGTCCGGGTACAGTAACGGGCACCGGCGGAGCTTTGACACTCCGTTTTGTCTCTGACGGAGCAACTGTTTCCTGGGGATTTACCGCTAACTGGAGTTGTACTGTTCCGCCCGTTTGTGCTCAGGCAACAGGGTTGACGGCTTCGGGTATCACGACCACTAGTGCCACACTTGGCTGGAATGCAGTTTCCGGAGCTACCAGCTATACGCTTAAATACAAGCCGGTTTCTTCTTCTTCGTGGAGTTCCGTAACGCCTGCAACGAACAGTTACACTCTTTCCGGGCTTTCTTCCGGTACTCAATATCAGTGGACACTTGCCACCAATTGTACAAACGGTGTTTCAGCAGATGCTACCGGCCCTCTGTTTACTACTTTATTGCCCTGCACTGCTCCGACTACGCTGAGTACTTCCGGTATAACGAACAGTTCTGCCACCCTGAACTGGAATGCTATTGCTCCTGCTACTTCCTACACGGTAGATATTAAGCCTTTAAGCAGCACCAGCTGGGTATCCTATACCTCAGCGTCCAATAGTTATACGGTTACGGGGTTGAGTGCATCCACTCAGTATGACTGGAAAGTCAAAACCAATTGTTCCGGAGGGACTTCTCCCTCAAGTTCGGCTACTCAGAATTTTACGACGCTGGTGCCTCCGTGTAATACACCCGGGAGCCTGAGTGCCACTTCGGTTTCCTATACCTCTGCATCGGTTAACTGGGGTGCAGTTTCCGGTGCTGTGAGTTATCTGGTGCAATGGAAAACTTCTGCTGCTACAAGCTGGAGCTCTACAACGGTTACGGGTACTTCTCATGCCCTTTCCAGTCTTGCTCAGGGTACAACCTATAACTGGAGGGTAACGACGAACTGTGCTTCCAATACTTCCGCTGTGACTGCGACCCAGAGTTTTACTACCTTGTCCTGTACTACTCCGTCCTCAGCCAGTACTTCCTATGTATCCACTACTGTAGCTACGCTCAACTGGACTGCGGTGGGCGGGGCTGCCGGATATTCCTTAGAGTATAAAACCGCCGCAGCGACGACCTGGACTATTGTGAATACTACAACCAATAGCCATACACTAAGTGGCTTAACGTCTTCCACCCAGTATCAGTACCGGGTAAGAACGCAATGTATTACAGGAATATATTCAGGATATACTACAACGGGAACCTTTACTACTCAGGCTTCCTGCTATGACGCATGGGAAAGCAACAACAGCTCTGGTACTGCTACTGCTATTACTTCAGGAACTTCCAAATACGGCAAAATATGCTCCAGTTCTACCGATGTGGACTGGTTTAAGGTAACAATAACGGCGACCTCTTCCATTACATTTACGCTGACTCAGGTGCCGGTAGATTATGATCTGGAGGCTTACACTTCTGTATTTTTGTCCGGCTCCTATAATTCGGGTACCACTTCAGAAACAGTTACCCTAAGCAACCGGCCCGCAGGCACTTATTATTTCAGGGTGATTTCCGGCAGCGGTGGATTTAGTTCTACACTGGATTATAAGGTTACGGCTACCGTTACCCCTTCTGTTCAGGGCGGGCATACCGTTACGGACATTGAGGATAATTCCCTGAATGTTTTGAGTGTAACGCTTTTCCCTAATCCGGCGGGAGAAACAGTGTATTTGAAAACCAATGAAGAATCAGGCGTGAAAAATCTGAAAATGAAGGTTGTAAACCTGAATGGAAGCGTTGTACTGACTCAAACGGAAGTGTATGCAGAACCCAATGCGGTCATTAGCCTGCCCGTAGGGAACCTTCCGGAAGGAATGTATCTGCTGATGACAGAGTCGGAGGGATTTCCTGTGCCTTTTGTTCAGAAATTCATCATTCAACGATAGGTTCTTCTTCTTTTTTGGTAAGGATAAGAATCATCATACAACCTCCATCGCAGTGAAAATCTGTGAGGGAGGTTTTTCCTTTGATTTTTTTATCTCATCCTGTCATTCGGGTAAAAAATCAGGATAATCCCATGATTTTTTCTGATTTTTGATATTCGTTTACAAAAAAACAACTATCATTGTAGTCTGATTTTTCAAAGTGACTGTATGCGTTACAAAGCACGTCTTTCAACGTTCCTGACCTGTGCAGTTTTTTATTCCGGAGTTCTTTTCCGGCTACGTTCCATGATAATAGCATAAAAAGCGGAGTAAGTAATTGTTTTTTGTGTCAATCCAGACAGGAGTATTTTATCAGGTTGTCTTTAGCCGGCGGTAATTTCAATCATCATTTCACTGTTTATGGTACAATATAATCCCAAAGAGTGGTTTACCTTTATTTTTTACTTTCATAAAGCGGATACTTTCCGGAAGTTAATTCCGATGATGATTTCCATTGCGGTTTATGCATTGATTATTGAATACTTATATATGGAGGTATTCAGGGTTTCGCCGGACAGCAAAGCCAAAACGCTTTCCAATATGCATACCCTTTTGGGTTTGGTACTTTCGCTTCTGCTTGTTTTTCGTACGAATACTGCCTACGACCGGTGGTGGGAAGGGCGAAAACTGTGGGGTGCACTGGTAAACAACAGCCGGAATCTTGCCATTAAACTCAATGCTTTTCTGCCGGAAGGAGATAAAGAGAACCGCTTATTTTTCAGAAGGATGATTCCTAATTTCGCTTTTGTATTAAAAAATCACCTGAGAAAAGAATATGTGGCAGAAGAATTTGAATATTTTCCACAGTTTCATCCGGATTCTATTCAGCCGGATGCACATGTCCCGAATCAGGTGGCATCTTATATTATTCAAAAAATCACGCTTTTACAATCCAATCAGGTAATTACTGCCGATCAGGTATGGTTGATGAATGGAGAAATGTCATCTTTTACGGATATTTGCGGAGCCTGTGAACGAATCCGGAATACACCGATTCCCTTTTCTTACAGTTCTTTTATCAAAAAATTCATCTTTTTTTATACGATGACACTCCCTTTTGGCTATGTGCTTACGATGGGTTACTGGATGATGCCGGTGTGTGTGTTTGTGTTTTATGTATTGGCAAGCCTGGAGCTTATCGCGGAGGAAATCGAAAGTCCGTTCGGTTCGGATGCCAATGACCTCCCTACAGATCAGATTGCAAAGGGAATCCGCTCAACAGTCAGGGAGCTAATTTAAAAAAATGGAACAGTTATGAAAGAAAAAGAGAAATTATCTATAACGGAACGCTTTGCCCTGAAGTATTTAATTAATAAATCGCAGAAACGACCGGTTGCCGCCGATGAATGGTTTATTCTGAATACCTTTGAACGAAATGCTATCCGGAATACCAAAATCCGGCTGTATTTTATGTCCGGCTTATTAGGGGTTCTGGGGGTTCTGGCTTACTATCTTCCGGTTCATTATTTTCCGCACTGGTTTCCCAAAAATGCACTGTTTGTCTTGAATGGGAAATATGAGTTACCTGTCGTTGCCAATGTGTATAGTCTGATTCTGGGCATTGTGGAGGTTTTGGTTCTCACTCTTCTTAATCTGAATGCTGTTCACCAGATTGCCGTTGCATGCGGATATCCGGATACAGATGACCCGCTTTATGACCGGTATATTGCTGCGCTTGCAGAGGCCGGACTGGAAAAGAAAGACAAAAGGGTGCTGCATTTAGGGTTAAATCCGTTGCAAAACGTTCCGAAAATCTGGATTATTCTCGTTACGGTTTTCAATTTTCTCAAGGCAATGATGAGTAATCTGCTGATTAAATTCATCATCAGCCGGTATCTGGGAAGGGCTGTAATGCGGCTGTATTTAAATCTGATTAGTGCTCCGATTTATGCATTCTGGAATATTATGGCTGCTTCCAAGGTGATTCAGGAGGCCAAAATCCGGATTATGTCTCCCCGGCTGATTGAAAAAATGATTGAGTATCTGGCAAACGGATTTCGGGAAGACCCTTTATTCCGGACGCATTTATATGATATTCTTCAACTGATGACGATGTGTGCCCGGCGATTTCATTATACGCATTATATGTTTGCGCAAGCCCTGCTCGAAAAATTTGAGATTCCCGAAAAAGAAAAACATCTGTGGAATGGGGATGAGTACGAACTTTTTGGGAAACTTCCGGTAAGGATTCAGCATGCTTATTCTTTTCTCCTCGCTTTCGGATTTATGATTGACGGGCAATTTGGGTACAAGGAAGAAAAAATGCTGAAAGCGTTGTTTGAAGCGGGGTTTTCCCCGTTTTCTGCCGAAAAAGTATGGGAATGGGAGAAGTCGTACAGGGAAGGTTACGGAATGTCTGCTTTTTTTACGCTGATGGATACTACGCTTTTTCCGCCTGAAACTGAATAACCACTTTTTCGGGATTTTCCATATTCCATTCTTGTCCGTCATAATAGGTTCTTTCTTCCATATAGATTTCTCCGTTTTTTTTCATGAGAATGACGGTAGAAAGCCTTGTTCCGTATCGGGGAGGTATCCGGATAAACAACGCTGAGAGGCTTTTTTCCCATTCCGGTGGAACGCCTGTACTGGGAAGGAGACTGGCTTCGTAAGTACGGGAATCCGTGAGCAGATGAAAGGCTGCTTCAACGGGAAATTCTCCCCCGGTTTCGGTCAGTTGCTGAAACAGAACTTTGTTGTCTGCTACTTTGGGCCAGGGCGTATCCAGAAAACGGTTGCTTAACCCATAAATTCCGGGAGATAATACCTGAATCTGCCCCTGTTTATTGGAATAGTACCCCAATTCATCTTTGGTTCCCACAAGT
This sequence comes from Bacteroidia bacterium, assembly GCA_019695295.1. GTDB lineage: Bacteria > Bacteroidota > Bacteroidia > J057 > J057 > JAAFHL01. The sequence goes on from JAIBAH010000003.1 coordinate 72,242, forward strand.
AAATTGAAGCCGTTGTATAAATCTGACTGAGCATGGATTTTTTCCAGATAATGAAGGGGAGAAACCTGCTGAATGAGAAAATCCTTCACCAAATCTCCTCTTGAAAGGGCTTCAGGCCGGATATCATTGGGGTCACGGTAATTGGTGAGGGTGGCAAAACGTCCGTTTCCGGCAATGCCCATCCAGGTTCCGCCTGCTTTTAGGTCTTTTCCTGCAAATAATCCGGGATATTCTGCCCAAAGATGTGCTTTTTCAGTAGGCCTGTCCAAAAACTCGTCCCGGTTTCCAATCAGAATCAGGTCGTACTGAGGATGTGTTTTATAGGCGAGAAATAATGTGCACATTTTTTCTTTTGGTTAAAGTTACTGGAATCCTTCCTGGAAGGGATAAAATTCTGATGTTTAACCCCTGAGTTTCTATAAAGTTTGTGAAGAGGTTTTTTTGGGGGGAGACTTTCCGAAAAGATTCAACCTCTTTTTTATTGATAAATTGTAAAACATTAAGATTTGAGCTATTCCTTTGAGATACCTGAGATTACAGCTTGTATAGTTCATAACAGAACGGATAAATGACCATATCGAGGGCGTAATAATCGGTAAAAAAAGTGGGGATAATTGTTCGTTGATAGCAAACGCTAATCATTTGGCGATACTTAAATTCAGGAATCTTCCTGTATAATGAAAATCATCCGCCTTTGATTTATTTATGTTTTTTATCCGCCAGAGGAAAGTTTTTATTGTGTAGTGTTGACAGAGGGTTAACTATTCTGGCTGAATATTAATCAAATAAATAGATAAAAAAGACATTGTTGATTTTTATAATGGTGCGAACAGTTCATGATTCTTATCGTCAAAATCCCCCCATCCAACCCCTAAATCATCCCTGGTAAATTTAAAAAATAATCAGATACTCTTTCAGGAGCATTCTTACCTGAGGGCTATGTTGATTTGCGGAGTCTCTGAGATAAATGGTAACCGGAGGGGAATCCCTGACCGGGAAACGGCTGCACTGAAGGATACTGCAACTAATGCCGGTTGAGGAGGGATTATCTTTAATTTCATAGCGCACCACAGGAAACAAATCGTTTTGTGTCATTATGCTGCAATACTCAGGGGTGGTTTCGTATGCTATCAGTAACCACATTGTGCCTTCACCGGTGAGCCATGCTTTGGCGGTTTCTGCCAGTAATTCCGGAGTGAGGGATTCTGTATGTCTCGCCTGATTTCTCTGAGGGTGAGGAGAGGGGTGTTTTTTCTGAAAAAAAGGAGGGTTACACACAATACAATCAAAAGGAAAAACCGGAAATAAGTCCGTTTTATTTTCTTTCATCAGGATAGCAATATCCGATTCCACCACCGAAATCCGGTCTAACCAGGGGCTGCTCTCAAAATTCTCCTTTGCCTGAACTGCGGCTTCTGTATCAATTTCCACTGCCACTATCCGGGCCTGACTTCTCTGTGCAAGCATCAGGGATAATAATCCGGTGCCGGTTCCGATATCGAGGATGGTTCTGGCAGATTCTGCTTCAATCACCGCTCCGAATACAGTGGATACAGAAGCGATTTTCATACCGCAACGGTCCTGATGTATGGAGAATTGCTTAAACCGGAAGGCTTTGGACATAGACTATACACTAACGTTTTGAATGGGATTTGCTCCCGGTAATTTCTGTACAGCAAAAAAAGAACCGGGTATTTATTCCGGTTCACCTTGTATTTACAGTTCCATTTTTTCAAATTGCTTCAAAAACCGGATATCGTTCTGGGAAAACATCCTTAAATCCGGCACTTTGTAGGTCATCATGGCTAAGCGGTCTATCCCCATTCCAAAAGCATATCCGGAATACACACTGGAGTCAATCCCACAATTCTCGAGCACATTGGGGTCCACCATTCCACATCCCATGATTTCGAGCCAGCCGGTATATTTGCATACATTACAGCCGTCGCCTTTGCATATCTGACAGGATACATCCATTTCAGCACTGATTTCCGTAAAAGGGAAATAAGAAGGACGCAGGCGGATTTTGACATCCTCCCCAAACATAGCTTTGGCAAAATACAGGAGCGTTTGCTGCATATCGGCAAAACTCACATCTTTGTCTATATAAAGTCCTTCTACCTGATGGAAAAAGCAATGGGAACGGGCAGATACAGCCTCATTTCGATAGACCCTTCCCGGAGCAAGAATACGGATAGGAGGCTTTTGTTTTTCCATTACCCGGATTTGTACGGAAGAAGTGTGTGTTCTCAGCAAAAAGTCAGGATTAACCGAGACGAAAAAAGTATCCTGCATATCTCTTGCCGGATGATTATCCTGAAAATTGAGGGCTGAAAAGTTGTGCCAGTCATCCTCGATTTCGGGGCCGGACGCAACCTCAAATCCGATTTGCTCAAAAATATGAATAATCCGGTTCATTACAGTAGCAAGCGGATGCCTCGCTCCCTGCACAAAAGCGTCTCCGGGCAAGCTAAGATCATGCGGTAGGGTATAGGTTACTTTTTTGCTTTCAATGAGTTCCTGAAGCGTTGCCAGTTTCTCAAAAGCGAGCGTTTTGAGTTCATTCAGCATTTGTCCCACTTCTCTTTTGTCTTCTTTTGGGACATTTCTGAAATCCTCAAACAATTCATTAATCACTGCTTTTTTGTTTGTAAAACGCGCTCTGAATGCCTCAAGTCCTGACTGAGAATCGGCTTCAAACTGCGTAATTTCCTGAATAAGCGAACGAATAATATCCTGCATACAATATAATTTTATAAAAGGAGCGTAAAGGTAGGACTTTCTTTGATTTTTACCAAAAAAAATTACCCCTTCGCATCCTCCCGACACAAAAGGGTAAACCCAACAACCATGGAAAAAAACCTTATTCGCCGGAAAAACGACGTCTTCCGGCATTTGTTTACAAATATCGGAATCTTTTTTGAATTAAGAAAATATATTTTAAAAAAGGGATGAATCAGGGCTTTTTTGTAATAAGAAGTATATATAAAAAAGGTGCCTTTCCCGCCGCTTTCTTCTTTTTAAAAACTTAATTATCACTTATATAGTGATTTTTAAAACAAAAAGGCTTTCATGTTTTGCTAAAAAACATCTTTTTTACAGTTTTTACAAAATATTTATTTTGCAAATTAATGATTATCAATAATTTAAATAGTATGGATAGTTGCTGAATATTTAGTAATACAAAATCCCTTCTTTTATTTTTTCGAAATGCGGAATAAGACCAGAACCGCTGTCACCTGTGATAAGGCTTATCCCATAATCGGGATGACAATATCCGCCATCACTTCCAAAGTCAATGGAAATGACATAATTATCCGTGCCTTTTTCGTTCCGGCAATATCTGTAAGTTGAGTATAACCCCGTTCTTTCATTTTCGAAGCGAAATGCTTTATTTCTTTTAAAAATCTGCGTTTTTCATCCGTGTTTTTGTAACAGGTTTTAAAGGTTAATTACTTTGGTCACATCTTTTTTATGTACAAAAGTAAGTGTTTTTTTATGGTAAAAACAAAAAGTAAGGGATAAAAAATTTTTTTGAGGGCATCAAAAATCCCGTGTGGTTTTGCGATTGGGTAAAATGATTATTTTTTTTATCCTAACGGATTAATATCACTATTTTAAATAAAAAATTACTGATTAAAATGGATTTCCAAAAAAAGCGTACCTTTGGAGAATATTATCAAATAGCATTAAATATTAATTATTATTTTATGGAAGGTGTAGTAAAGTTTTTTAACGAGGCCAAAGGGTTTGGTTTTATTAAAGATAGTAATGGAGAAGACATTTTTGTACATGTTTCTGGCCTTATAGATCAAGTTAAGGAAGGTGATTCCGTAACTTTTGATGTTGTTGATGGAAGAAAAGGAAGAAATGCCGAAAATGTAAGGAAAGTTACCAGTTAAGTAACAGTTCGCAAATAAATGACACTTGTTGAACAGTTATTCAGTCTTGAACTGAGCTTGAAGAAGTAAGTAAACTTAGGCACAATGGACTGATTATCAATCGGACCGCCATAGTTTCTTCTGAATCGGGTCAGACTTGCCCCGTTTGTTTCCCAATTCAAACGGGGTAGGAGACTGTCGTACAAAAAGCACTTAAGTATCTTCCTGTCGCTCATTTTCCAGGTTGAATTTAGCGTACCAACCTTTTCTGAGTTTTGGCTCAGGACGTTTCAGTACTTCGCTACTGTTATTTTTTAGTACTGTCCGACCATTTATCTGAAACGCTTTCATGATTAGGAATATCAAGAAAAAAAGGAATCATAAACACTGTTTTATGGGTTTTGTTACGAAATCCATATATGGGGAATATCCTTAAAATAAGGATGAAGTCAGAAAGTTAGGTTCTTGTTTCAGAAAACCGGCATTCAGATTTATAGGATAAAGTTCTGTTAATCAATTGTTTTCAAGAAATAATTTGTGTCAGGTTTTTATGGCCAGGTACTTATTTTCAAAATTTAGGGGCGTTAGCCCTGTCATCTTCGTAGCGAAATCATCCCCCACATTAATAAGGGAAGGGGTGTTCGCCCTGTAATCTTCGTAGGGGCGTTAGCCCTGAAATCTCTTCTAATCGTACCATTCCAATACATAATTAGAGTGTCAGGTTTTTTATGGCCGGTTACTTAAAATTTCTTTGAAGCATATCCAGAGCCAAAAGCATCAAAGTCGGTCAGCACAGAATTGTTTGTCCATCTGAATGAGGGGTTTTTAATCAGGTATAAAGACGGGTTCAGGAAATAAAATACAATGTACACATACATAACCCGCTTAATACCAATAAATCCTGATTCCAAGAATCACTGCAAACAAAATCAGCATACCTCCTACAATTTTATAAATATAGGAAAGATGAGCGGGAGTCAGGACTTTGCGGAGCTTTTCAGCAAAAACGGCTTTGAGAGTATCTGTAGCAAAAATGCCGAGCAGGGCACCTGACAGATAAATATTTCCCTGATAATTTCCGTATTGAGTAAGTGCACGGGTACATACTCCAATCCAGACCAAAAATACAAAAGGATTGACAAAATTGACGAGAAACCCTTTGATAAAATACCCGATATAATCAGAACGCTTTATCTCCACCTCATTTTTTTTACTCAGATTAGGATTCAATAAATAATTAAGTCCCATTCCTGTAAGTAAAACCGCACCGGAAATTCCGATATACCACACATAACTTTTATTTTGAAGCAAAACAGCCGCCCCCATTTTAGACAGAATCACACAGATGATATCACTGATAATAATCCCCCATGCAACCGCCCATCCGGATTTGAAGCCAAACTGCAAAGCAGCCTGAAGCAGCGTAAATAAAACAGGGCCAATAAAAATAATCATGGACAAACCCAGCACAAAACCTTCCAAAAATGCCATTATTCCGTTATTTTTTAAGATAAAGTGATATTTTTAACAAAAGTATAAGATTTATTCGGAAATTTGCAGTTTAAATATTAAAAAATAATGAAAAACAGTCTTTGCATATCAGTATTCTTGCTTTGCGTTTACAGCCTTATGGGTCAGGGATTACAGGTTTCTCAAAACACATTATCCTTTGGGAACGTATATGAAACCACCCCTGACAGTATTCAGATATTTATCAAAAATCCTTTTCAGCAGGCGGTACAGATATCTGACGCACTATTGCTCACCGACGAATATGCTCATCCGGTGTGGTCTGTTTCCAGCAATAATTTTTCTATTCCCGCAATGGACTCCATGGGAATATGGGTGAAATTTCAGCCTGTACACAATGTATTTCATAATGCAGAACTGATTCTGATAAACGACGCCAATCGCGGGCCGGTTCGTATAGACTTGCAGGCGCAGGGACGCTACAGTAAACCCTACTACAGCGGCACTGAAAACAAAAGTCAGGAAACCCTCAAAACTACGATGAAAGCACTGCTTGCTACAAATTATGTGGATTTGGGATACAATGGCGCAAGAGATCAGATGTATATGACGATAGACAATCAGAAAGTGAACGGACAGGGAGCCTTAGTCAATACAGTAGAATGTGTTTATACCGGCAGGCTCGCCACCAATTACGCAACCCGCCAGGAAGCGCAGGCCCAAAGCTTTAATACAGAACACACCTTCCCTCAGTCACTGTTCAGCAGCAATCAGCCCATGCTTTCAGACCTGTATCATATTTTTCCTACTGATGATGCTGCCAACAGTACAAGGGGCAATCTTCCCTTTGGGGTCATCACTTCCGGCGCCAACTGGGCGGTAGGCGGTTCTGAATGTAACGGAACGATATTTGAGCCGAGAGATGTCCATAAAGGAAAAGTAGCCCGGGCGATGCTGTATTTTGCCATCCGTTATCAGGATTACAGTTGTTTTCTTCAGGGACAGGAAGCCACTTTACGGAATTGGCATACACAGTTTCTGCCGGGTGTGGCAGAGCAAAACCGCAATAACGTAATTTCCTCCCTTCAGAATAACCGGAATCCTTTCATTGATTATCCTCAGTTTATCGAAAGAATCTCAAAAGTTACCACCTGTCAGACCGCTACCGCAGTACTCGCACCCGATATGCTTTTGCCGGAATCCTCCATCAATTACGGAAACATTGCCATCAATACGGATTATACCTATACTTACTGGATAGTAAACAAAGGCAACGATACGCTGAATTTATCCGGATTTACCCTCGGAACGCCGGATTTTAATTTTTCCGGCGGAACAGGGGTTAATACCGCAGTGCTGCCGGGCGAAGCGACACCGGTGAGCATTACCGTAAATGCTCCTGCCTTAGGGGTGTTGAACGATACCCTTACTTTTCAGTCCCCGACTGCGGCAGTACCCGTAAAAATTCCGGTTACAGCCAACGGAATCAATGGCGTAGGCATTCAGCACCCGGTTTCCCTGAACGGAAAAATCTATCCCAATCCTGCCGGTGAGTCTATTGCGATTACTGTACCGGAATTAACCGGAAAAACCGTAATACTGACTCTTTTTAATGCCATCGGTCAAAAAAATACTGAAAACAGAAGTGTATGGAAAGAAACAGAAACGCTCAGTCTTAAAGGATATTCACCCGGCCTGTATTATCTCTCGGTGAAAGATACTGAGTCCGGCAAAATGTATTCTGCTCCTGTTCAGATACAATAATCAAAAAAGAAATAGTTTATGAAGAATATACTGATTACGATTTATAGCGGTTATGCCCTTGTATTATTTTTTCTGCTGACTCCTTTCATGCTGATTGTATATCTGACGGCTTCTGTTCTCCCGTTTTCAGACCGGAAGAAAGTAGCGATTTGCTACAAGGCCAATAATATCGCGATGGCTATCTGGGGATTTATGACTGGTATCCGGATGACTTGTGAAGGGAGAGAGAAATTAGACAGTCAGAAAGCCTATATTTTTGTGGGCAATCATGTAAATATGCTGGATATCGTACTGATGGGCAGGTTTGTCAATATGTATGGCAAGCCACTCGCCAAAAAAGAAATCGTGAAAGTACCGATTTTAGGGTATTTATTCAAAACCATTTCGATTCTTGTGGACAGGGAAAACGACCAAAGCCGTCAGCAAAGTATGGAGCAGATGGGGAAATACATCCGTCAGGGTACTTCTATATTTCTGATGCCCGAAGGGACCAGAAACCGGAGCCCCTACCCCTTACTTCCCTTTAAATTCGGAGCATTCCGCCTTGCAATTCATACCCAAACGCCGGTAGTGCCTTATATTTTACTGAATTTAAAAGAACTTCAGCCCGTGAAGTCCTGGCGGTTGTATCCCGGGCATATCATTCTTCGTTTTTTAGATCCGGTTTCTCCTGAGGGATATACCGAAAATGAAGTAGCAGCCTTCACTGAAAAAATCAGGGGAATCATGGAAAATGAAATCATGACCCATGACAACTACTGGAAAGCGCACGGAAAGCCACCGGAGCCACCCGTTACCGCCTGATTTACCGGTCCACTTCCCCCAGTACAATATCAATACTCCCGATAATTGCCACTAAATCGGCAATCAGCACGCCTTTGGAAATTTCTGATAAAACGGAAAGATTACAAAAACTGGCAGCTCTGGCTTTACACCGGAAGGGAATATCACTTCTGCCGTCAGCGATAAAATAAAATCCCGTTTCTCCCCTGGGGTTTTCAGCGCGTACATAAAATTCCCCTTTTGGGGGACGGACCTTGGAAGGGCACAGGGCGCGGGGATCAAAATCCGGCGTTCTGGGATAGGCCTTCAGTAGCTTTTCCACACACTGCTCCATGATTTTCAGCGACTCTTCCACCTCATCCACTCTTACCTTGAACCGGTCCCAGCAATCGCCTTTTGTACCCATCAACCCAGAACCCACAGGAATATCAAAATCCAATTCGGGATAAACCGAGTATCCATCCACTTTTCTCAAATCCCACTTCAGTCCCGAACCCCTGAGTACAGGTCCTGAGCACCCAAAATTTACTGCCGTATGAAGGGGTAAAACGCCTACATTGGCCGTACGTTTTACGAAAATCACATTATCCGTAATCAGCCGGTTCAGCTCCTTCATTTTAGGACGGAAATATGCAATAAACTCCTGAACCCTCTCCTCAAATCCTACCGGCAAATCAAAAAACAGCCCTCCTACCCAGATATAATTATACAACATTCTCGAACCCGAAGCCCATTCGAGCATCGTCATAATATGCTCCCGGTCCCTGAAACACCACAAAAAAGGCGTTACAGCACCGATATCCAGACCATAAGTGCCCAAAGCAATCATGTGTGACGCAATGCGGTTCATCTCCGAAACCAGTACCCGGATATACTGAATACGGGGAGGAATCTTCTCTTCAATATCCAGCATTTTCTCTACTCCCATGACAAAGGCCAGATTATTATTCATGGATGCCAGATAGTCCATTCGGTCTGTGTAAGGTAAAATCTGAGGATAAGGCAAAGATTCGGCGTGCTTTTCAAAACACCGGTGAAGGTAACCCAGATGCGGAATGACCTCCAGAATAATCTCACCGTCTGTAACCACCTCGAGCCTGAGCACTCCGTGAGTAGAAGGATGCTGAGGCCCGATATTGATAACCATTTCCTGCGTTTTCAGGTCAGAAAGGCGGGCCTTCGCTTCAGCCGCTCTTCGTATAAGTTCTTCGTAAGGAATTTCGGTTTTTTCCGAACCGGGAAGATTTATCATTTATTTTTTATATATTTTTGTAAAAATAATATTTAATAATCTACTTTTATGCCATGATAAAATTCCTGCGTTTTGTAATCTTTACGGAGAGGATATCCTTCCCAGTCTTCAGGAAGTAAAATTCTCCTTAAATCCGGATGTCCCCTGAATTTTATTCCGAATAAATCAAAGACTTCTCTTTCGTGCCAATCAGCTGCTTTCCAAATCATTGAAACAGAATCCAGCTCCGGCAGTTCCGGTAGTTCCGGTCTCGGCAGGATGCATTTCATCACTAACTGCTGATTATGATACAAAGAAGTGAGATGATAAACCACCGCTAATCTTTTTTCTTCCTTTCCGTAATCTACACCTGAAATAAAGTTCAAAAAATCGTAATAAAGATTTGGATTTCTGGAAATATAGACAGATATTTGTATCAGGAAATCAGGATTGATTATAATGTAGGGTTGTTTTACCTCATCATTGTACTCAACGATGGCCTTTTCTCCGAATTTTTTCACTAATTCTTCCGTTAAATTTTTTAAATTCATGGCATTATGAGATAATTTTTACAAATTTAGTTACTTATCCCTTCAATTTATACATCAAATACTGAGAATTATCCCTTTTCGGTGAAATAAATTTACGAATAAAACAGAGTGATTGCCGGAATTGTTTCCAAACAATTTTATAGTATATTGATAATCATGCATTTATTTATTTGGAAGCCGCTGAAATATCTTACATTCGTACGTTATGTTTTCAATTTAAAAATTTCAGCGTCACCGCCTTGTGTGGAATGAAAATTGATAGAACCCCTTTGTAATTTTTTTTTGTATTCAGAGTAACCATCGAATTTAATCAACGAATCTCTTATGAAATATTTATTTACTATTTGTCTGCTTGGGTGTATGTATTTGGGTTATTCCCAAAATATTATGTTTTTTAGTTTTAATGACAAGTACGAGAAAGTAACCAAAGAATTAAAGTCCTTACCTTGCGATACGCTTTTTCAAACGGATAAAACAGCACCGCTGACCGCTTTCTATGACGGATTTACAGCAAAGTATTATTTTAATACCGAAAACCGTTTGTACAAGATAGATGTGTTTAAAAATTATGCTTCTGTCAAAGATTCCCGGGAAGCGGTAGAAGGGGCATTGGTTTACTTTGATAAAATCAAAGCGTATATGACATCAAGCACCAAAACGAAATACAAAAAATATAAAGCCCATAAAAAAGACAATCTCTATGAGATGGAAGTGACCACCTACGCTGACAATGACGTTGAAGTACGGTTGGGAGGCTGGAATAAATCGCTTTCTCCGGGAGAGCAGTATGAGCCGGATTATGAAACCATGAGAATTTCCAGGCGGGAAAAAGAGCCGGAAGATACAGAGGACACTAACCTCAACGTAACTGCTAAATAAGCAAAATTAATCTGTTTTTTACGAGGGAATTAAGACAAAAGAAGCTGAATACAAAACAGCTTCTTTTTTATTTCATTTTAGTTTCGGTAATTTGCACCCGTATTAATGTTGATAAACAAAAGATGAAAAAAAATATACTGATTGTTTTTCTTACTGTTTTCTTTAGCGTTTCGTTTGCTCAGCAGATTTCCCGCCCTTTTCACATCCGCAAGCCTTACCCTAAGCCCAATTCTCTGTTTCTGAATGATACTGTATTGAACAAAACCAAAAATAAAGCAGTAACCGGAATTGCCGTGGGGGGATATGTTGCATTCGGGGCGTATCTGGGGAGTGCCTGGTATTCCAAGGAAGATTTGGGGCCTTTTCATCTTTTTAATGACTGGCACGAGTGGCAGCAGCTTGACAAAGCCGGGCATATGTACGGAGGATATCATGCTTCCAAATGGATGATTGATTTGTACAAGTGGTCGGGAATGCCCAAAAAAAGAGCAATCTGGCAGGGGGGACTGATGGGCTTTGCTGCGATGTCGAGCATTGAGGTATTTGACGGATTTGGGAAAAAATGGGGAGCATCTTTGTCTGATATTGGAGCCAATGCGTTGGGAAGCTCTCTTATCATGGTAAATCAGGCCCTCTGGAATGAAGAACGGATACAGCGGAAATACAGTTATTTGCCCTCCATTTATACCCGGGCAGATTCCGTTGCGAAATACGGGAACGCCCTGGGCACCAATATCCCGGAATTTATCCTGAAGGACTATAATGGTCAGATTCACTGGGTCAGTTTCAGGGTACATTCTTTTCTGCCGGAAGGCAATTTCAAAGACCATTATCCCCGGTGGCTGAACCTTGCCGTAGGCTACGGCGGAAGCGGGATGATAGGCCGGTACTACAACGCCAATGACCCCGGAAATCCGTATGACCCTGAATGGATGATTCAACAAAGAGAATACCGGAAGTATTTTCTGGCGCTGGACATAGACCTTGCCAATATCAGAACCCGCTCCGGTGTACTCAATGCTATCCTGCAAACTGCCAATATGATTCATATCCCTTTACCGGCCCTGGAATTTGACCGGTATGGCGGAAGATTCCGTATCCGGTAACTCCTTAATCATACTGATGTTATAATAACCATCAGATGTCGGGAATTGCTCGCTAAGGTTGTTTGGTAAGACCCTGAAAAGAGTGTATCAAAATGGCACCAGGTTTGCGCTTATTGTTGGGTAAAACCGACTTTCTCTTTGTGTCTCCGCGCCTTTGCGTGAAAAAAACGGCCCCCTTTGCATGCAATTTCTATAAATAAAAAAGAATGATACGACAGAATAAACTCATTATAGTAAAATTATGAATATTGGAAAAAACCTTCTCTGGAATGAACTGAAACCGGCGGTACTTTCTGTCCGGAAAACCGAAAAAAGCAATACGTTTGCCGTAGGATTAACTCAAAATCAGGTGCTGGCCAAACACAAAACCGCCACCCCGACCTTACTTACTGTACTTCAGGGTGAAATTCTCTTCCGGATAAACGGAGAGTCAATCCGTCTTTGTACTTTGGACGCATTTGAAATTCCCGTCAATCAGGAGCATGAAGTAATAGGAGTGGAAAAAGAAAATATTTTTATCCTTTTTCAGGAAAAATAGGGAAAACCTTCCGCAGTAACGGAGCGTAAAAAACACAAAAGGAATCGTTTCTTCAGGTCAAAGCAATGGAGAAAGAACCCGGTAAACTACATTCTCCGGAAAATAAAGCGAAATAATTCGTATATTTGCACCCGATTTGAAGTTTTAGTGATTCAGAGTCGGTAATCAAAGCGTATGCTTCACTATCATTTCTTTTCTTTCTGTTTTTTATTTGAAAGCATCTAACTATCAAGACCATCAAACCGGCACTTCAATATTCTCTTCTGCTTCTTCTTACGGTATTCTCTTTTGGATATGCAATAGCCCGCACCGGCCTTAGTGAAGAAATGCTCCATCAAAAAAATCAGGTAGAGCAACTGATTACGCAATTTAAAATGGATGAAGCCCTGTCGGTTTCCCGGGTTTTGCCTGCGCCGTACAGCGATTTTTATCAGTTGAATATCCATTTCTACAAATTTACAGCATCTCAGGACAACGAACATAAAACCACTTTTTTTGCAGAATGGGACAATGCCCTTGCCGCTGTTTCCTCCCTTCCGGATGACAATGAACACAAAAACATCCTTCTGTGCGAAATGCATTCCAAGAGAGCATCCATTGATTTTTTGTCTCAGGATTATGTAACCGCAGCCTGGCATCTGAGAACGGCTTATCAGTACATTCAGACCAATAAAAAAAAATTTCCCGACTCTCCTTCCAACCTGAAAATGGCAGGAGTTTACAATGTGCTGTTTTCCAATGTCCCCAAAGAGTATCAGTGGTTTATGAACATGCTTGGATTCAAGGGGAATTTTGACAGTGGGTACAAACAGTTAAAGGCTGCAGTAAATGAAAATGATATCCTTAGGGCCGAAGCCAGTATTATTTTGTTTTTTACGGAAAAAAATATGCTGGGGAAACCCAAAGAGGCGATTCAGAGACTTACAGCAGAGCAGCAAAAATCCGGAAAATCTATCATTCTCGATATATTTATGGCTTCGGGGTATTTTGGAACAAACGAAAACGATAAAGCCATTGCGATTCTCAATAACCGGAAAACCTATGCGGAAAATAGTACGGTTTTCTTCATTCCCTACTGGGACTATCTGCTCGGGAAATCCTATTTCTATAAGGAAAACTACAGTTCGGCAATCCATTATTTTGATTTATTCCTGAAAAATATCAAAGGAGAACTCTATACCGGTGACGCTTTGTTTCGTTTGGGAATGTCCTATCTGCTCAACGGCGATTATACTACAGCCAAAAAGCACTTTCTGGATCTTCAATCCCGGAAAAACTCCGGATTTGATGAGGATGCATACGCACTTTCTACGGCCAAACGCTTTAGTAAATCGGCTCCCTCCGGTCATACGAAGCAACTGTACCGGGCAAGAAACCGCTATGACGGCGGGTATTATACCGAAAGTATTCTCATCCTCGATAAACTCAAAAAAGAAATAACAGAATTAACCCAGGAAAATAAAGTGGAAATGTATTACCGGTACGGAAGAGTCTATCATCAGGCTGATTTTCCCAATGCCGCAAAAACGTCCTACCTTGCCTGTATTACTGAGACCACTCCGGGAAACTCCCTTTACATGCAGCCCTATTCCTGTTATTATTTAGCGGAAATGTATAAAAAAGAAGGGCAAACAGAACTGGCAAGAACTTACTATAAAAAAGCCCTGTCCTATAACGGATACCTTTATCAGAACGGCCTGGAAAGTAAATGTAAAGTGGCACTTAACCGGCTTTAGTCTCCTCAACTACGGTATTGTGCATTCGCAGAATTTTCAATGGGTCAGAAATAGATTGTTTTACCTGAAGTTTACGGGAAAAGAAAAGATTTCCGCTCCTTTGCTGTTTTTGTATTCCATAAAAAACCTACCTTTGTACAAAATAACCCCTTAACTAAATAATCATTATGACAAAAAAGTACTTTCTCTCAGTAATGATGTTGCTGCTTACAGCGACAGGACTACAGGCGCAGTTGTGCGGTAAAAATGTAGTGAAATTTACCTTTCTTCAGGTAAATGATGTGTATGAAATAGCTCCTTTAAACAACGGAGCTGTAGGCGGAATGGCAAGAGTGGCCACCCTGAAAAAACAACTTCTGGCTCAGAATCCGAATACTTACCTGGTGCTTGCAGGGGATTTTCTCAGCCCTTCAGTAATGGGAACGGTAAAAATTGATGGGAAAAAAATCTCCGGCGCTCAGATGGTGGATTGTATGAATGCCGCAGGAATGGACTTTGTCGCATTTGGGAATCATGAATTTGATATCAAGGATGCAGAACTCAAAGACCGGATTAATGAATCAAAGTTTACCTGGATTTCTACCAATGTATCTCATGTAACCACAGACGGAGAAAAAGAATCTTTTGCAAAAACAGCCGGAAGTACCCGTGAGGAGTTTCCGAAATATATTTTAGTCACCGCAAAAAATAAAGCAGGGAAATCCGTTAAGATTGGAATTCTTTCCGCTACTCTTCCCGCCAATAAACAGGAGTTTGTGAGCTATGAGGATTTTAAAATTGCTGCCCGGAAAACCTACGATGAGATGTCACCCAAAAGTGATGTAACCCTGGGACTTACGCACCTTAGTATTCAGGAAGATATCGAACTGGCCAAAATGCTTCCGAAACTTTCTCTGATTATGGGAGGACATGAGCACGATAATATGCTGGTAAATGTCGGAAACCTGAGAGTAGCCAAAGCCGATGCGAACGCAAAAACGGCCTTTATTCATACTTTTACCTATAATATCAAAACGAAAAAAGTAACGGTAAAATCCAGACTGCAAAAACTCGATGAATCCGTAGCCTTAGACCCGGAGGTGAATAAAACGGTAGCCAAATGGACAGAAAAATCCAATGCCGCTTTCAAGGCGCAGGGCTTTAATCCCGATGAGGTGGTAACGACGCTTACAGAGGTATATGACGGAAGGGAAACCGAAATCCGCAATCACCCCACCAATCTGGGTACAAGTATTACAAAGGCGATGTTTGAGGCTACGCCTTCCTGTGAGGTTGCCGTTATGAACAGTGGCGGAGTACGGATTGACGACCAGTTAAGCGGAAAACTCACTCAGTATGATGTGTTGCGTACAATGCCTTTCGGAGGAAGTGTTTATACCGTGGAGATGAAAGGAAGTTTATTGATGCAAATACTGGATACCGGCGATAAAAACAAAGGTTCCGGGGGGTATTTGCAGGTTTACAATGCATCTCAGGACCCTTCCAGTAAAGAAAGAATGGTGAATGGGGCAAAAATAGACGCAAATAAAACATATGTAGTAGCGATTAATGATTTTTTGATGACAGGAAAAGAAAAAAACATGGATTTTCTGACCGAGACTAATCCGGGTATTGTAAAAGTAACCAAACCCGGAGAAAGTGATATCCGAAAAGACATCCGTTTAACCTGGATTCAATCTTTGAAAAAATAACAGATTTATATTTGTTCCCCTGTTGTGTCGTTTGACCATCAGGGGGATTTTTTTTACGTAAAAACAGAAACTTCAAGGGTATTTCAGGGATGAAAAAAATATTTCTTACCAGCTTTCTTTGTATTCATTTCATATATAGTTTAGCACAGTCCGAAAAGCAGGATTTTCTTCACTTTAGTGGCTATACAGAGGGATACTATCAGTATAATCCCGGATTCCCTGCTGCTCAGAACCGACCGGATTTTATTTATTCACACAACAGAATCAACGAGGTAAATATTAACCTTGCATTTCTGAAGGCCGCCATGGAAAAAGAAAGGGTGAGAGCCAATTTAGCCATAATGACAGGTACTTATGCCAATGCAAACCTCGCCGCTGAGCCGGGTGTCCTGAAAAATATTTATGAGGCAAATATTGGGGTAAAACTTTCCTCAGGGAAAAATCTGTGGGTGGATGCCGGGATATTCGGTTCTCATATCGGATTTGAAAGTGCAGTCAGCAAAGATTGTCCTACACTTACCCGGAGTATAATAGCGGATAATTCTCCCTATTATGAAAGCGGAATAAAAGCAGGCTATACATCAGAGAACGGGAAATGGTTTTTGTGTGGGTTGTTCCTCAATGGATGGCAGCGCATTCAGCGTATTCCGGGAAACAGTACTCCGGCGGCAGGACATCAGCTTACGTTTAAACCTAAAGAAAATATCACCCTCAACAGTAGCTCATTTATCGGAAGTGATACACCGGACAGCACCAGAAGAATGCGGTATTTCCATAATCTATACGCCTTAATCAAGGTAAACAATCAATGCAATATTGTTTTAGGCTGGGATATAGGATTTCAGCAGTCTGCTAAAAAAAGTTATTTGTACCACCCGTGGAGCGGAGGGGCTTTGATTTGTACTTTTTCTCCTCTGAAAAAAATCAAGGTTTCCGCAAGAGCCGAATATTATCAGGATAAATACAATGTCTTGATTCAGCCCACTGTTCAAAATGGATTCAGGACTACAGGGTACTCTCTTAACTTAGATTACCATCTATTTGAAAATACGGTCTGGAGAATGGAAGGGAAAATCTTTCATTCTCCGGACGCTATATATATGAATCAAAACCGGCGGGTTAATCAAAACTACAACCTCATTACTTCCCTTGCTGTCACTTTCTGAAAAAAATTCATACTGAAATATTCAAAATGTTGTGTACAAACTGCTTATTTCTCCCTGTTTTTATACTCAACCATTCAATCATAGGACTTAGTCAATTACTTCTTTTTTGGGTCATTTCGGTTTAGTTCGGCAGGCTCACTAACCAACACTCAATGACGCCAAAAACGAAACTTTTGAGCAAAAATGACTTTTTGCGTAAGTCCTGAATCAATTTGGTATCGATATAGGACTTGCAAACTTTTCCCAAACGTAGTTTCGGCAGATTTCAAAAACCCGCCGAAACTACGTTAATTTACTCTTTTACAAACTTAATCATTTGCTCAAAGTTTCCTTGTTTAATGCGGTAATAATAAATTCCGATAGAAAGAAGGGAAATATCAAATTCACCACTCCAATCGGGGACTTCGGTTTTTTCTTCCCATTCTCCGACTGTTTTTCCCATCATATCCATGAGGAGGATGGAAAATGTACCATCTTGTAGTCCTTTTCCCTCAAGGGTAATCTTTTCAGAAGCTGGGTTGGGATAAAGGCTAAACGCAGTCAGGGATTCGGAATTGCTCGTTTGGAGTTCGGGATTGGCGTACCGAGAGGGAGGCGTTACCGTTACCGTAGGTATATTGGAATACACCGAGGCGCAGGAATTACAAAATGCCTGTACTCTATATTGTGCAGTGGCGGAAGCGGTAAAGGAATAGGTGGCAGTGTTTACGCCCGAAATCAACGTGAAAGGCGACTGTGCATTGGGTCTGGTAAACCACGAATACGTACAAACGCCGGAACCTCCGGACACATTTACCGTCAGGGTTACAGGACTGCCGCTGGAATAGGTTCCTCCTCCGGTCAGGGTTACAGTGGGGTTTGCTACCACGTTGAGCGTAAGGGTATTGGAAGTATCTATGCTACATCCCACCCCGTTACAATTGATAATGGCTCTGTAATAGCGGGTAGAGGTAATGGAATAAACAGCAAGGCTGGCAGAGTTTCCGCCGGTATTGCTCCATGTCGTTCCATTCGTACTCAATTGCCAAGTAATCGGGCAACTCCCTAACCCGCCGGTTACGGTTGCATTCAGGTTTACGGAACCGTTATTACACACATTCGTAGCAGAACTACTTATGGTTATCACTGGATCGGGCGTTACAGCCACCATAACGGAACTACTGTATCCAGAGGCTCCGCAGCCAATACCGGTACACCCGGTTACTCTTGCACGATAGTAGCGGTTTGCAGTTAAATTCGGAGTTTGATAAGTAGTTCCTACATAAGCAGTGGTTGTATTGGGAATATTAATTGTAGTCCAAGTCGTTCCATTGGTACTGCTTTGCCAGGTAACGTTACACGTTCCATTTCCGCCGGTAATATTTGCCGTTAAGAGGGTACTTCCTCCGCTGCATAGGGAAAGGTTTCCGGTAATGGAGGAGATAAAGGCATCCGGAACCACGTTCACGGTGGTGGTAATAGTTGAATTGCAGCCCGTTGCGGTATTTGTTCCGAGAATGGTGTAAGTAGTAGTGGTAGTAGGAGAGGCGGTAACGGAACTTCCGGTGGTACTATTCAGTCCAGTCGCAGGAGACCAAACGTAGGCTGTAGCTCCGGAAATCTGAAGCGTTCTAACCCCTCCGATACATATCGTGCTGGAGGTGGGATTTGCTACTAATGCAGGGTTCGGGTTTACGGTAATGACTCCTACATTGGAAACCCCTGTATTACACCCGTTTCCGCTGGAAGTTACTACTGCTCTGTAATACCGAGTTCCGGTAAGCGTTGGGGTAGTATAAGTAGGGTTTGTCGCATTGCTTACATTCGTCCAAGTGGCATTATTCGTAGAGATTTGCCACTTCAGGGTATTCGTCCCCACTCCATACACAGGATTAGCCATAAAAGTAGTAGCACCACTGCCGCAATAGGTTGCCCCTCCGGTAATCGTTACCGATGGGTCAGGAACTACGGTTACTGCAATTGCATTGGAATACCCACTACACTGCCCTGATTTTATAACTGCGATTCGGTAATAATAGGTTCCCGCTGTATTGAAGGTGGCGGTATAAGTTCCTGAGGTAGCTCCAGACACATTACTGTAAGTGATATTGTCGGTAGAAACCTGCCACTGACGGGTGTAAGGCGTGGGTGTACCGATGAAAGTGTTGGTGAAGGTTGCGGAACCGCCGATGCAGATGCTCGTTCTATTTACTGTTGTCGTTGGCGTAAAATTAGGAGCAGTAATGGTAATATCTGCTCCATTGTCTAATCCCACGGAAGCCGGACTACTAGAGGTAACCCTTACCCGATAGCCACTTCCGGCAGGAGTATTGGGCGGTATTTGGGCAACAATCGTTCCACTTGTGGTGCCATTTAATGTGCCAATGATTACGGGACTGCTGAAGCTACCGGATGCATTTGAGAGTTCGGCAGAAAAAATATTGACCGGATTGCTTGACCCGACGGCAGTGAAAGGAATACTTATTGTACTGCCGGCACAATGAGGTCCGGTTGCTACCGCATTTGTGGTCAGGCATGGACTTACTGTAACCGGAATCGGTACCCTGTCTGAAGGGCAGCCATTTACTACTGCTTCAACGTAGTAGGTGGTATTAATAGTTAAAGGAGGGGTAATAAAGGTGTTACCTGTCCCTAATAATGTGCCGCCCGCTTGCTGATTGTACCAATTAAAGGTAGCATTCGCATTACCCGTTACCGATAAAGTTACAGTCAATCCCATACAATTTGCCTGATTAGCAGGAGTTGCATTTGTCGGCATAGGGGAAGTGCCTGCTACGGTTTGATTAACCAACTGTCCTGAGCTATTGTAAGTAAAACTCTGTCCATTTCCCCCGCTTCCGAAATTCCCCAAACCATAATTGTTGTTATTGGCATTGCCATTAGGGGACTGCGTAGAGTCATCAGGCTGGTGGAAGCCTTGCGTAAGCAAAGGATTAGCACCAATCGTCAAGATATTAGCCTCGCCTACTGTCCAGCATAAATTATAGCCATTGCCAATAGAAGTTACACCTGCGCTACCGATGACATCTCGGTTTAGGCTTGGAACAAAGGCATTATTGCCTCCATTTCCGTTATTATTACCATTTCCACCACCACCTGTATTGAGGCTGGCGATAGAATCTGGATCTGCTTGTTGAAAACCCTGCACGAGTATATTACTCCCTGACTGCAAGGTATTTGTACCCGTTTGCCCTATTGTCCAGCCAATCATATAGCCGTTCCCAGATGCCATACCTCCGGCAGAAGACATAGCTTGTCGGGGGATATACTGTGCGGAAAGTTGCCACACCGCACTTAAATAAAATATAAGTAAAATATTTTTCATAATAAAATATGTATTTGAAATTTAATAATACTAAAACACAACGAATGTAATGCGATTATTATTCTTTATTTTCAACTTCAGGACTGAAGGTTTCTATTAAGTCAAAGCCTATCCCAAACCCAACATAAGGTTGAATTTTTTTAGTTTCATTGCTAAAACCGTTTTGCAACCCTGCACCTAATATCAAATTCCAACTTTGCATCCCAAATGCTACGCTCCATCCATAGTTCAACCCAAATTCTGTTCTATCTTGAGTTTTATTATCAATGGCACTTAAACCCATATAAGGACCTTGTGCGATATATCTATTTTTAGGCTTTACGAATTCGCTTTCGTAAATTCTTGTGTGTCCATACACCCACATATAAGACACATTAGCATTCAAAAAATCGGTTTCAACAGTCCCATTTTTCTCTCCGAACAACAATATTCTAAAAGGCAGGTTAGTAGCTGTCAATTGTTGCATTCTATAGGGAATATCAAGGTATTTATATCTCTTACAAGAGGTTAAATCCCAATTTCGGATTACAAAATAGAAATCTTCGCCATTATCGTCACTATTGACAATAGTATTGAGTCCTTTGTGCGGGTCTGCTATTTTCTTTGATTTAATAAAAGCAGTATCCTTAATATCCCAAAACTTAATAAAAAGTGTATCTTCATTTCTATTTTTGATGACACCTATTAGCTTTTCGGAAGCAATGGCTTTGGGAATGGGAGAAGGAATACAAACAGAATCATTTTTTAGTATAGGAATAGTCAATGCCTTTAAGGAACAAGTAAAAGTATCTTTTGTCAAATCACTTTTAAACAAACAAATGAGGCTATCTCTGTTCAAAGTAAAGTAACCCACTGTATCAGTCTTGGCTATTTTTCTTTCTTGTACCAAAAATAGCTGCCCTTTTACCGTATCGCTGAATGTTTTATTTTTGAATAAATAGCCAAATTGACGCTCCATTCCTTGCTGCGCTTGCAGTTGAAAGAGCGTAGATAGAAGATATAGACAGAAAAAAACAAATCGTTTCATATTGAAAAAAATTTAATGTTGTTTGAAAACGGGTTTTGTTGTTTCGGACTACGCACAAGGCGGGAAGTCCGAAACAATGTGGCTAGTTTACACCTTATCACGGTCTTAACGTATTGCTGTATTCTACTACCACACACCTGTAAGTAAAGTTTGCTCCACAGTCATTCCATTTATAGTTTGCAGAGAAAAGTATCTCACAAACATCTTCGCCAGGTCCACTATTGTTAGGCTCTGTAGCATTCCAGTTCCCATACCCTGCATTTAGCCCCGTAACAGGAATCTCGCCCGTTACCCACCAAAAATATCCTTCCATGTAAATATCCGTAAGCCCTAAAGGAGTACCACCATATCCCGCAGAGTTTAGCGGAGTGAAAACATTGTTTATTAAAAAGGTATTTTCCTCTGGTGTTGTAATCGTAATCAAATGCCCCTTTGCTTTTCTGGCCAATTCCTGTGCTTGCAACCAAGTAATATCCGCAGGCGTAGTAAACACTGCATAGACGTGTTCGTTCTCACTCCAATAATAACTATTGCTGTAAGTGGCTGTAATGCTTGTACCCGGGACAGTAAAAGAGGTAGGTCCTGTGTACCTTTGGTAGAGTTTACGTGCTACGGTAGCCGTATCTGAATTGTTTGCGTTCACAGCGAGGGTAGCGGTATTTGCCAAAATTGCACGAGAAGCAGTATCAGCCTTGGTAGCATGAAAAGCATAAGGCACAGAAACCATTTGTACCCTGCTGCCTATGGGATTGCTATTCACATAGACTTGCAAAAACTTTGCCCCACCTCCCCAATTAAGGGTAGAGAAATTCCCAAAAATGACGGTACCGCCCCCAATCTGTACATTTACCACCCCAAAAGCATTGGGTGCAATCCCATAATGGTTTTCATAATACAAGAGATTTCCTCCTGTAATCGCATCATGAATCGAAATCCCTAAACCAATCGTACCTGAGGTTATCAGCGTACCATTGGCATCTCTCACCACTGCTTGGTAATTGATACGTGCGGGAGCCTGCGAGAAAGCAGCTGTAAAAGCCGCAAGAAAAATGTAGAAAAAAATGAAATGTTTCATATTGAGATAAAATTAAAAATTGTTCTATTAAATTTAATCTATCTGCCATTGAGAAAAACCATTCTTTCAGAAGGTATTTTTTAGGAAAAACAAAAAAATACACCAAAATACTTCTTTTTTAGTGCCTTCCGATAGGAATAGCTTTTCTTCAAATACAATGGCAGATAGATTGTCAATTGGTTTTGTTGTTTTGGACTACGCACAAACCCTGCGTTACTGGCAAGAAGTCCGAAACAACATGGGAGAATTTTGAAACAATGGGGAAATTAGAAAACACAAAGGGTTTTCCCTGATTGTATTTTTGAAACCGCATCATTATTTTTCAAAACAATACACCCATGTGAGCTAGTTCTTGGTCCGTTAAAAGTTCCTCTATGGATTTGAATACCAGAACGTCCATACATTTCTGTACCAAACTGAGGTTCTAATCGTGTTCGTACCTGTCCTTTTGCATTTGTAAAACTTTCTCCAACGTTATAACAACCTCTTGGAATAGGTCCTACATTTTTAACATTTTCCATAGAAGGATTATTATAGCCGTCTCCATTCCCAGAGTATCCCTCAAGGCTTAAATCTGAGCCTGTTAAAGTGCCACTGCTTGAGTCATAATTATAATCCCCAGTCTTTCTTACAACGCTACATTCTAAATCTCTATCAAAAGGATGGCTACAGTAATTATACATTGTCGTAAACGCCCCTGAAGCAGCCCCTGAAGCAAAATCGCCGCCGCCCAAAGCAGAAGCAGTACCGCCTATCATAGCACCTGCTATAACTTTCCCTGCATCAGAACTAATACTATTCATCGCAAACGCTCCTAAGCCACTTCCCTCAAAAGCACCCGTAGCCATGCCCGATTTGAAGCCGTCCATGAAGTTCCCCCCACTCACAGCTTGGTAGGTGCCTTGCAATACGCCATGCCCTACACCTTTGATAGCAGCAGAGGCAAGATAATTTCCTCCCTTTAAATAAGGGTCGGCAATATCTCCAATACCATGAGAAATGCCTCCCATTACCCCTGATACCGCGGCTCCTTTCAGCCCTGCTACCAGTGCATCTCCCAAACTCCCCCCTGCGGAGGCTGTAGCGAGAATGCCCTGCGCAAAGCCGCCTGCGGCGGCAGAGACGGCGGTAGCCATCACCCCCGAAAGCCCCCATGCTGCACCTACTCCCCCCGTAGCCATTGTAATCGCTATACTCGTCCCTATTTTCCAAACGGTACTACCAAAGGTTTCCTCGCCCCATTTGTTTACCTGTTTTACTTGGTCATATAAGCCTTCTGCCACTGATACAATGCCATTCCCTAATTCCTTAAATGCACCTGATATGTTGCCAGAAAACAAGGCTTTGTTAAATTTCAGCGTACTCGTAGCGATACTTTTGAAGGATTTTATGGTAGATTTTACGGCAATCGTTACCAACTTCTTCGCTGCATGGAATATTTTGCCAAAGAAATAACCGCTTGGGTCCGTAAGCGATAGTGGATTATTGCGGCAGTAGGCATAGCGGTGCATACTTTGGTAATCGGTAATATCCTCAAAAACGGGGTCTGCACTGATAAACCTGCCGATAATAGGGTCATAGATTCGCCCGTTCATATTAATAAGCCCAAACAAACTGAGGTGTTCATGCCCTGTAAAGCCTCTATCATATCGGCTATCATTCAGCGCGAAAGCAATGGGTTGCGCAGAGCCATCTAAGTT
The DNA here is from genome assembly GCA_019695295.1 of Bacteroidia bacterium. GTDB lineage: Bacteria > Bacteroidota > Bacteroidia > J057 > J057 > JAAFHL01. The sequence continues at coordinate 96,165 of JAIBAH010000003.1, forward strand.
TCGCCTTCTGCCCCAAGGGTCGTAGTTAAATTCTGCTGCTTTTTGTCCGTTTGCATTGCTTATGCATTGCAGAGAACCTAAATGGTCTTTGTGCCAATAGTCGGTATAGTTAGTAACTGCATTGGTGCTGAGTTGCTTGCGTTTGTTTTCTACGGCAATAACTCCACCTCCGCCACCACGTATATACACCATTTCCCGAATAGTAGTATCCGTTACCTCCTTTTCATAAAGATTAGAAACATAAATCTTCTTCTCTTTGAGTTGGTTATTTTGGAAAGTCTTCTGCACAATCCGTTCTCGAGAAGGTCCATAGTCTATTGTCATACTATCCGTAGCCCTGCGAATAGATTTAACCATTTGATAACTATGGTAGCGAACCGAATTTTGGAAAGTAGGCAAGCACGTATTGGGGGCGGCATCTATGCCTGTGAGTTGATAAGGCTTAGTAGGGTCATTATAATAGTAGGTACCTACATCAGATTTGGTTTTAATATTCCCATTTCTCATATAGGAAACATCTACATCATACACATTATTAATGGTGGCAGAAGTAAGACGATTGAGGTCGTCATAGGTGAAGTTTTCCTCATAGTTTCGTATTTGGTCTTTGCGTTTGACAAGGTTTGCCAAAGCGTTGTACTCATATACAAAGTTTTGAATATCTGCATTCTGCGTATTAGTCGAGCGTACTTGTTTGAGCCAACCTGTGCCTGCATCATACGTGCGTGTAGTCGCTACCCCATTTCCATATACTTCATTAGTTATCTGCCCCCAGACATTTACATTTGTTGCTTCCCAATAAGTAAAGTTTGTTTGGGGGTTTTTGACTTTTTCTAAAAAACCTCTTGCATTGTACTCTTGCTGTATTTGCAAGCCTGTAGGATAGGTAATCATGGACAAACGCCCGTAGCTATCATAGTCAAAACTATTTGAGTAAGTGCTACTATCTATGGTATAGCTTTCGTTTGATACTCTGCCTACATAGTCAAAAAACACCTCATACTGATAGCCATTAGGGGATTGAAGCGTACCTACTTTCCCTATTCCTTTTGGGCGATTGTCATACGTCCAAGTGGTTGTACCTTCTTTTTCTATTCGCTGCGTCATTCTGCCCAAAGAATCGTATTTTACGTTAATGGTGTCATTATCAGCGTCTATTTGCTGCAACATATCGCCAAAACTATTGTATTTATAGCGAATGGTGCCAATATGTGGCTCGAATACCTGTGTTTTTCTGCCAAAATGGTCGTAGGTACTTACCACCGAAATTCCATTGTGGTGAATTTTGGTTTGATTGCCTGCGGCATCATATTCGTAGGTAACTACATTATTCTGATTATCCATTACAGCAACTAATTGCCCCAAGGTGTTTTTAATTTCCTTGTGCTTCTGTCCTAGCGGATTGGTAGTAGTCAGGGTTAAGCCTTTGTACTGCATATCGTAATTGAGTGTACCAATGTTATTAGGCGCAGGCACTTGCTTGCGAATCACCCTACCTAATGTATCGTATTGATATACCGTTTGATTGGGGGTGCTGCCTGTATAATAGGGGTCTGTTTCCGTTACGATTTGTCCGCGTTTGTTGTAAACGGTTTTTTCTAAGGTCACATGTGCAGCCAAGCCGCTATAACCATCTAATTGCACTAAAACTTCTCTACCCAAACGGTCATACCAACTTCTTTTTGCTGTCTCACCCGATTGCTGCATCACCATATAATAAGAAGCCTCTGGTGGGCAGCTTGCATCACATTTGCGCATATCCCAAGCCTCCCAAGTGCCATCAGGATATTGTTTATACATAACGCGCCCCAGTTGGTCATAACCTATGGTAGTAGTAAGTCCATTTGCATCTGTTTCTGTCAATATCAAGCCATTTCCATCATCATACGTTTTAGTAAGTTGATGTCCTAATTCATTGGTAACAGTAAGTTGATAACGCCCCTTGCTATCAAAGGTAAAATTCATTAGCCTTACTTCTGTTTGAGTACCATTCCAAGCAATCGTTCTTTTTTGTATGGTATTTCCAAACTGATTGTAGGAATATTCCGTGGTGATTTTTCGTAACGCACCCGAATCCGGCTCTGTTACTTCTCGTATCAGCCTACCTGTACCCAATTCATAATCAAAAGCAGAAGCGCGATGAATGGATTTATTTCCTCTGTAACGATATAGGTCTGCACGAGTCATGCGTCCCAATAACCAATTGGTTTTATTCACAATGCCATAATCATATTGGCTAACCGTAGAATCCAGATTTCCCCCACCAAAATTCATAATATTTTTGGTTAAATCTCCATATTCATTATAGGTGTTGGCTGTAATCGTAGTGCTTACCAAACTCCCATCTAAATCGTAAGATTTAGAAACCGTACTATCAATATAAGCAAACTGAATATCGCTATAGACATTGTTGTTGAAATAATAAGGGGCAGATTTGTTACTATATACAATATCGCTCAATAGTTTAGGAGAGGCTGTATTTGCATCTAAAATATTTTGCTGCCGTTTCAATGCGCCGCCTTTTTTGTAGTCTTCCTCAAAGGTTTTGATAATGGTGGTATTAGAAGTCATATCCAAGGTTCTAATTTCCTTAAATCCTCTAAAACCTCTTCCTTCCAAACTCATTCTTGCCCCTTTGTAAAAATATTTTACTCGATTTCTTCCCCCAATACCATCATCAGTACTGTATGAAGCTACTACATAGAAAGAACCTCTGTAATCGTAATCTGGATAAGTGGCAGCAGTCCCTTTTTCATAGACCGAATCAAGGGTAAGCGGTGCATATTCTATCTCCACACTTGCGCCATTGCCTGTTCGAATACTATCCATTTGGTGATACATGACAATGTTGTTTCTGTACCAATTGTTTTGCCCTGCGATAATATTGTAGGTCATCAAATCAGATAAGCCTCTGTTACTAAAACCTTCTATCAAAGCAGGTTTATTCTGCATATCCGCAGCCAGAACAGGATTCCAATAGCCTGCTTGTGTAGGTTGGGCAGGGTTTAAAGCGGTAGTAAAATCCCAATTCCCTTTGTTCATAAACCAGCGATTATCTCCATTCGAGGGGTCATACCAATATAAATCAGCATAACCATCTGAATTAAAATCGCGTACAGAAAGGTTTGTATTGGGCTTAGTAATCGCAGAGGTAGGCATCACTACGCCTGAAGTCTGCTGCACAAAGGTCAAATTACCCCTGTTTACAAAAAACTTAGTTTGCCCTGATGCGCTGTTGTACCACAGAATATCGGTATTGCCATCTGCATTAAAATCGCCATATTCTAATCCCTCTCCCCCCGTAATCGAAGCAGGGTTGATAAGCTGCAAACCCGCAGCGAAAGTTACCGTATTTCCATTTCCTTGATTGATATAGAGTTGATTTGCGCCTGTCGTTTTATCATAATAAAACAAATCGGTCAAGTTGTCATCATTCAAGTTGATAGGAATAATGCTGTAAGTACTATCGGTATAATTGGGTAAACTCGGATAAGTAACGTTTACATTCCATTGCCCCCCACTTACCCCATTGTTGAGATAAATATGATACTTTTGCCCATTGGGGTAAGAACCATCGTATGTAAAATTACAACCACTCGGTGTATTTGCTCCCAAATTCTTCCAAGGATTAAAGCCATTTTGAGAACCATCATAGCAATCCACAAACAAATCGCTTCTGCCATCTCCATTGAAATCCGAAAAGGAAAGATTGCTGTAGTCTATATTATAGGCATAGTTGTAAGGGCAAGGCTGCCCTCCACAAGCCTGATTAGGATTATCCCTTCCTAATGCGATTCCCATTTGACAAAGAACATTCGCAGGAATTGTTGTACTGGTTTCTGTGAAACCTAAATTTCCCCCAAAACTTCCTTTGTTGTTGAGATAGACTTTACAGGCAGCAATATTTTGGGTGTAATCGAATTTGTTGGAGGGGTAAACAGGTATTGCTCTATTACTATTTGTAAACTCCCAACATGCCACATAATAATTGTTGCACCAACAACCATAAGGATTATTAGGGTCAGCACAAGAACCACAACAAGTGCCATTTACATTCTCCCCCGTATAACCTAATGGTGCGCCCCCAAATACGCAGGGTTGGGTACCATTTAGATAAGCTGTTAAACTCTTCTTTACATCTCCAGTATAATTGCAGGTACTAATGCTTTGATAACTATTCTGAAGAGATTGGTGGGAATAAGAAAAGTTTGTTTGGCAATTTGACGCATTAATAGCTGTAATAGTGCCTTTATTCAAGTCATTTGTGGGATTTGGATAAGCATTCTGATAACCTGTAGTTGGAGCATGTGCTGGTGCCCCTGGATAAGGCTGACATGCAACCCAATGGCTAACATAGTTATGGGTAGGAGGAGGAGGGTCAAATGGACCAAAATTACCTACAACTGGATTTTCATAATGATTTGCTGCATTACACAAATTCTGGTGCGTAGTTTTCACAGGAAAAACTACCAAATCTGTATAGCCATCAGCGTTGATATCTTGTGCCATCACTGCGTAGGGATTACTGGCAGCAACGGTATTCGGGGAGGGATTGATATTGCTATATGCCATATACCCTGTGCCGTTAGGGCTTACTGCACTCGGCTGCAAATCCAATAAATGATTCGGAGCAATCACATCATCTATATAAGCAGAAGAAAAATCAAATCCCCCATTTTGTCCTGTACTACGATAAAACCGATTCTTTCCATTGCTAGGGTCAAAACGCATAATATCCTGCCTTCCATCTCCGTCCCAGTCGCCAGTAAGCATCCACGCACTTGCTGATACAGGCAAGGTATTGGCATGGGTAGTAAGATTTTGGAGGATATTGGTATTATTGGGGTCTTTGGTAAAACTGAGTTTATTTTCTGTTTTCCAATAAAAAGTAGTAGGGTCAAGACAAACCCCATTTTTCCCACACTCCTGCACACTCGCCAAAAGCGAAACATCATTGTATGTACCATAATTATAAGTGCAGCGATATTCTCTTACTACCGTATTGCCATATTTGCATACGATTTTGTTCAGCAATTTGGTTTGCGGGATTTTATAACCATTGATATATCGCTCCGTATTATCAGGACGAGAAGCAAGATATACAAAATCTACCGTAGCATAAGTTGGCATATTGGGCACATAAATATTGCCTGTATAGGCAATTTGAGTAGGATAGTATTCACCATTTACTTCGCCATAAGCAAAATCCATATAGTTCCCTTTGGTATCTAAAACACGATTCAATAGCCAAAACATCGCCTTGCTGCTCCCACTTGCTTCTATCAAAGAACTTGCCGTATTGCCATACTCATAAATCAAACCTGATTTTGTCCATACTTTAAAGCTGGTAGGACAACCCAAGTAATTTCCATACGAAACCACTTTACTGAAATTATTTCGCTCGGTTCTATATTCTGTTCCGTTAGCCCCGTAACTGCCACTTATGGCAAATAACCTTTCACCATCTAAACTATAAGTGTCCAAAGAATCCACTTTTACATTTCGAATATAGCCATCTTGCGCCTTTGTTCGCCCACTTCTGCTGATAACAGATAATCCTGTAACCGCCCAATCTTTGCCAAGAATCGTATTTCCTGTACCGCTTCCGAACACCATTGCAAGCGTAGGTTGTATATTGCTGGTGCCGGGCGAAACTTGTATGGGAATAGAATACCCCGCTTGTCCGCCGTCTGAAACGGAGAAACTTCCCATCGTGTACCCTGCCACTGTACCGCCAGGAGCAACATAACCTGCTAAATTTGTTTTACTGACTCCCCCCACCGCCTTCGGAGAAGGATTTGAGATATGATACAACCCATACCCAACACTCGCGCATAGTGCAAAGCGCAAGAGATAAATTAAAAAAAGTTCTGCCTTTCCTTTTTCAGGCAGGGAAATAGGCGGGATAGATATTGCGCCTGTTTTTTTTGAAGTGTAATATGTTTAGCCATGATATTAAGAATTATCTTGTTGAATTAATAGAATATAAAGAGTCAAGATAAAGGCTCTGTGGGTTTTCATTACGCTTAGCACAGAGCCAAAACCCGCCGAACCTTGGTTTGAGTTTTCTAATGGTAATTATTTAGCTACAAGCGGTTTCGAGGGTTTTCAGCCACTCGAAAGGCAGCAAAAATCTATTTCTGGAACGTTACGAATGGCTGAAAGCCTTCATAACGTTAAGAAGCTAAATAATTACTTCTCATGTTTTACTTCCATTGTCATTCAGTAAAAATCTTAGGCAGCATATTGATTCAGCATAATTTGGAAACAAAAGCGGTACTAAGATGCTTACAGCATGACTCAAAGCGTGTAAGGTACTTTTCAATACTTGATAATATAGTTTACATTCGCATTGATAGGGCGCGTTTCGGAACCGCCTGTGTTTTGAACACTAATATTTGTTGTTGATACTCCTGTATTATCAATAGGTGACCATGTCTGGTCTGCGTGTTGTACTCTAGCGTCTGGTCCGTTTACTGTATTATTACCTGCACTCAAACTATGACTATGTCCCGGATCATTAATTCCATGCCCATGACTCCCCAGCGTATCCGCCTGCACGCTCCCCACCAAATTCCCTACGTTTCCTCCTGTATTCATTGCAGTACGGCTTGCCTTATCAGGGTCGCGGTTGGCATTTCCATCTACCCCTCTCAAAAAACGCCCTCTCAAATCGGGTACATTAAAATTGGCACCTTGCCCACCGAAATTAAACAGAATCGCTGCATACAAGGCGGGATATTGCGCCGCATTATAACTTGTGCCATCACACAGCAGCCAACCCGCAGGTGGTGTCGTTCCACCAAAAGCCACGATTGTACCCGGCGGGTTGCCATTACTTGCATACAAGGAGTATGGCACGGAGACCATTTGCACTCTGCCACCTATAGGGCTAGAATTGACATAGACTTGCATAAACTTGGGTCCAGTTGCCCAGTTTATATTCAAAAAGTTGCCAGAGATAATACTGCCGCCACCTATAAGGACATTCACAACGCCAAAGGCATTAGGCGCGATACCATTGTGCGTTTCGTAATATAAAGTATTGACACCCGTAAGCGAATCATGGATAGAAATCCCCAAGTTGATTGTACCCGTAGTAATCAAGGTTCCGTTTGCGTCTCTTACCACCGCTTGATAGTTGATAAGGGCAGGAGATTGCGAGAAAATTAAGCTAAAACAGCAGAGAGTTACTATAAATGTGACAATTTTTTTCATAAAAACTGATAGTTAAAATGTAAAAGAATAAATAATAATAATCATAATCTATGTATAATGTATAATTTTAAAATGGTAGTAAAGTACAAAGTAAGGTATTAAAAATAAATCCTGAAATACTCCAAATGGAGTATTTTTTTGTTTCTAAAACCTTGATATCTAACAGAAAAGTCAAACTGTGAGGGATGCTGTATATCTTCTGATTTTTCGATAGCAGGACGAATACCAAATTAGGTGTTTTTTTTATGTAAAACAGATTGGAAGCCAATAATGCTGTAGCTAAAAAGGCGGTAATAAGATACTTCATGTCTGATAATCATTAAAAAAAAGGATAATTTGACAAAGCTAAAAAATCTTTTATGAAAAAACAAAATTTTTAACAAGAAATTTTTCTTATAAACCTTTGGAATGCAAATAACGAGTAACAATTATGAGAAAAGGTTGATATCCAGGAGATAAGTAAGAGGACGAAAGAAAACCGACATTCAGACTTATATGAAGAAACGCTGTTAATTCATTCTGAGTCCTGTAAGGTTTCAAAAACCTTACAGGACTCGCTTCTTTAAAATTTCCTTTTGTGTCAGGTTTTTTATGGTCAGTTAATTAATATGACACCCCGTTGGGGTCAAACAAAAAGCCTGCAAAATATTTGGCTTAACATTCATATCAGGACTTGCGCAAAAAGTCATTTTTGCTCAAGTCCTGATATTATATACGTAGCTTTCGTGTTATTTTAGTATTAGCCCAAAGTCAACTATTCCAGAATAGGATTAAGATTCAGAATCGCCATTACCGATTTTTTCCTTATCATTTGTACAGAGCCAATACTTTTAAATATCTTTGCATTTTATTTAAGGGAGTATTCTGTATGATTCGGATTTTAATTAAAAAATATTCATGAAACAAATCGCACTAATCCTGTTCTTCATTCCATTCATGGCTTTGGCTCAGGTTCAGACCTTAAGGGGCGTAATTGTGGACAAAGAAACCAAATTTCCACTTGAAAACGTCTCTGTAAGCGTATATTCCGGCACTGAAATTATCAACGGAGGGTATTCGGACGAAAGCGGGCGGTATCGCTTCGACGAATTGTCTATCGGGCGGTATCAGCTTGTATTTGATTTATTGGGTTACAACTCTGTTATTCTCAGCAACATCATGGTCAATTCCGGAAGAGAAACAATCCTTGATATTGAGATGGAAGAAAACGGAATGAAGACAGACGAAGTAGTCATTAAGGCATCCAAAAGCGGAGACCCTATAAACGAAATGGCGATAGGAAGTTCCCGTTCTTTTACAGTAGATGAAACCGACCGCTATGCCGGAAGTCGGGGAGACCCCAGTCGTATGGCTTCCAATTTTGCAGGCGTACAGGGAGCTGATGACTCCAGAAACGACATCGTGATTCGGGGAAATTCACCCGGTGGACTTTTATGGAGACTGGAAGGCATAGATATTCCCAACCCCAATCACTTTGCCATTCCCGGTACGGCAGGCGGACCTGTGAGCATCCTCAACAATAAAATCCTTGCCAATTCCGACTTTTATACGGGGGCTTTCCCTTCCGAATTTGGAAACAGCACTGCCGGAGCATTTGACCTTCGGCTCAGAAACGGAAACAATGAACAATATGAAAGTAGTTTTCAATTTGGGTTTATGGGCACGGAGGCCTCAGTAGAGGGACCGCTGAGCAAGAGTGCCAAATCCTCTTTTCTGGCTGCTTACCGCTACTCAACCCTCGCAATGTTTGGCTCCTTTGGGATTGACGTAGGAACAAGTGCCACGCCTTATTATCAGGATTTATCCTTTAAATTTAATTTTCCTCTGAAAAACAATGCAATATTTTCCCTTTGGGGAATAGGAGGTACAAGTAAAGTGGCGATTCTGATCAGCGATCAGGAAAAACCGGAACGAAATATTTACGGAGAAAACGACAGAGACCAGTATTTTTCTTCCGATGTAGGACAAATCGGTGCCAATTACAGTAAATCTCTGAATGAGAATACCTATTTCAAGGCATCTTTGGGGGCTTCTACCCAAAAAGTAGATGCCTTTCATCAGTTAGTATTCCGGCATGTTCAGGCAGATAGCACCTTTCTGGTAGATTCACTCGTAAATCTGCTGGGGTATAAATTTCAGCAAAACCAATACAGCGCAAATTTTTCCCTGATTCATAAAATCGGAAGCAGAACAACCCTCAAAGCCGGGATGATCAACAATATTTATGGACTTACCTTTGTGGATAGCATACGTCAGATGGATACCGCCCAATCCTCTTATTATCAGTTTTATCCTAGGTGGAACTCCTCCGGATACCTTGCCTATCTGGGGCAACTGTATGCACAGGTAAAATACCGGCTCACCGACAAGCTCACTTTTAACGGAGGAATACATTCTCAATATACTACCCTTGGCAATAGCTTTTCGCCCGTTGAACCCCGAATGAGCCTTCGCTATGACTTAAATCCCAAACATAATTTTGCTTTCTCGTATGGGCTACATAGTCAGATTCAGTCTCCATATCTTTATTTTTACTTTCTGCGCGGCGACAAAGGCAATACTTCGCCCCATAATCTGGATATGAAAGTATCCAGAAGTCATCATTGGGTAGGGACCTATAATTTTCAGGTAGGGAAAGCCACTAACCTGAAAACAGAAGTATATTATCAATATTTATTTAATATTCCGGTTACCACTTACTCCAGTTCCTTTTCTCTCCTGAATGCCGGAAGAGGATTTTCCCGCTTTTTCCCTGACAGCTTAGTCAATAACGGAACAGGTCATAACTACGGAGTGGAATTTTCACTGGAAAAATTCTTTACCAAAAACTATTATTTTATGGTGAATACCTCTCTTTTCCAGTCTAAGTACAGAGGAAGCGATTTAGTATTGAGAAACACGGATTTCAACGGAAATTATATAGTAAATGCACTCTTTACCAAGCAATTCGATTTTAAAAACAAAAAATATGCCCTGAATGTAGGCGGGAAAATTACAGCCAGTGGAGGCGGATGGTACTCACCGGTAGATACAGCCCTTTCCAACTATCAGCGGGAACTTGTGGACGTGGACGCAGAAAAAAACACCCTGAGATTTAAGCCCTATTTCCGTACAGATTTCCGTACCTCATTCCATATCAACGCCAAAAATGTAACGCATATTCTTGCAATTGACTTAATCAATGTGTTTGATACCCAGAATATTCTGAAATTAACGTATGCTCCCAATCCCATTACCGGAAACAATATCCGCTATGATTATCAGATAGGAAGACTGCCGATTTTTTATTACCGTCTGGACTTTCACATCAAAAACAAAAAGTAGTTTCTCTCTTTTCAGAGGATATTTCACTCCTGAAAAATACAGCATAGAATATAAAAACGGGGATTTGCATGCTCAGATGCGAATCCCCGTTTCGTATTGACAAAATCCCCGTTTTGGGATGAAATTTTACTCTATCCAGATCGTTTGGGAATATACCTGACTTCCGGCATTGATTTTACAAAAATACAGTCCTGCGGACAATCCGGAAAGATTGACTACGGTTTTTGTACTCAGTACCTGCTGTAGTACCCGTCTGCCATCTGCCTGAAATACACTCACGTCAGCCGCTACCGTCAGGGGCTTTTCAAACTCAATATTGAGTTGCCCGTGAGCAGGAGAAGGGAAAATCCGTACACCAACGGAATTCATTTCAGGGTCAATCGCTACAGAATTGCCAAGCGCGGCTTTTACGGCTTCAAAAATATCAATTCTGCCATATCCGAAAGTATTATTGGGAACGTCCGTATTACTATCTCCTCCACAGGCCTCATCGGTGGTGAGGGGTTTAGCGGTCGTTTGAAGGAAGTAGATGATAGAATCTACCTCTCCGGCAAGGGAGGGCTTAGCTGAAATCAGAAGGGCTACTGCCCCGGCTACGTGAGGTCCAGCCATACTTGTACCACTAAGTGAAGCGTATCCGCCACCCGGTACACAAGAGCGTACAAATAATCCCGGAGCTACTACATCCGGTTTTCTGCGGTTACTGCCATCCACCGTTACATCTCCCCGGCTACTGAATCCGGTTGCATTGTCAAAGAAATCCGTTGCGCCGACAGAGAAACTGTTTTGGAAAATAGCGGCAGGAGAATTAACCGTATTACAGGATGAACCATTATTTCCGGCAGATGCTACAGTCACAATTCCGGCAGACTTCACATTATTGATTACCGCTTCCATCGTAGCAAAATTGGACGGGTCGCATCCTTCACTTTCGGGACATCCCCACGAATTATTGATTACATGCGGTGCTTTAGAGGGGTCAGGATTGAGATTATTGGTATCAGTCGGAGCAATAAACCACTCAAAAGCTTCAATATAAGTACTCAGCATTCCCCAGCCTCTCTCCATATTTCTGACCCCAATCCATTGGGCTTCCGGTGCTACGCCGATTTGCTCGGCACCGTCTTCTCCCACCATTGTTCCCATTGTATGCGTACCGTGCTCCTGGTCATCGCAGGGAAAGTGAATGCTGTAGCCACAGGGATTAATGGTATCGGGATTGGCGGGGTTAGGCACATGAATTGCGTCATGCCAGTTATAATTATGATTGGCACTCGTACCATTCCAGCCTCTGTACTGAGACTTAATGGCAGGATGTTCCCAGTCATATCCGGTATCCTGCCCGCCTACAACGACATTTGCCCCCTTTATTCCCATAGCCCATACCTGATCAGCCTGAATTTGAGTGATTCCCCATTCTGCGGCAGTTGTTTTTCCTGAAGCGGTTTGTCTTTCTACCGGAACGTGATAGCTCAGCTTCCCATTTCTGATTATCTGAGCCACATCCGGTCGGTTTGCCAGTGTTTGTATAAGGGAGAAATCCCCTTTGATTTGTATTGCATTCACAATCCAGAAAGAAGTAAAAGAAACATTCTGTGAGGATAACCATTCTTTAATGGATTGCTGGGAAATTCTGGCTGTAGTTTGTAGCGCTTCCGCTACAAAAGCCCCTTTTGCGTCTTTTCCTTTTATAGTTCCGGCAGAAGATAAATCCGCTTTTTGTTTCAGGATAATAAAAACCTCCGACTCTCCATTTTTCAATAATTCCTCCCATACAGAAGGCGCTATTTTGCCGGAGTTCTGTCCGGAGAGCGAAAAAATCATTGAGAAAAGGATACAAAAAAATGTAGTTAAATATTTCATAAATTCAAATTTAGTTATTTATGAAATGAAAACGAAAAAGCATGAAAAATAGTTCCGTAATTGAGGGAGGTAAATACCGGAAAGCAAAATACTGATTTTATATTCCCGGGTAGTAAGTAGTAAATTCAACTCTTCCTGATTTTATTAACTGAAATCTGATACAGAAGGAACTGTTTATGCAGGGGAACAACTGTTGTCATTAAAGGAAAGTTTCAAAAACTGCTAGTTGGATTTCACTGTCTTTTGATTGTTTTTATTGTTTTGATATTCACTGTATTATGATTTTGTATTAATAAAAGACCTGAATTTATAGTTTTAATAAATTCTATTTTCATATTTTAATAAAATATAATTATTCATACAGTTGATAAAACACAAATAATTTTATTATTTTTGTGGAATCTTTTGGTGTGTACGGTTTTTTGTATGCATTAAGAGGAGAAAGGGGGGAGAGATATCGAATATAGCCAGGGTAAAAACCATATCGGACTGACTATATTAATCAGATGCCAATCCTTCTCATGCGTTTCTCAAATATTAACGGAATTCAACCTTTTTGTTCAATAATTTAGCGATGAAAAAATCAACGGGTTTATTAATTCTATGGAGCTTGCTGGCTTTTGGGGCACTTACGGGGCAAAATCTTCCCAGAAGGGGGACTTTGGGAGTTGGAGTAGATAATGCGCCTCAGACCTTCTTTGACCGCTTCGGATGGGCTACAACCAAGGGCGTAGTGCTTACACAAGTGATTCCCGGCTCTTCTGCCGAAAGAATGGGTCTGAAAGCGGGAGATGTAATTGTGGATATCAATGGAATCGTCGTTACGGATGTTCAGTCTTTTTACAGCAGTATCTCTAAACTCAAGCCGAAAGAATCACTGAGGCTTAAAGTGCTTCGCCGCTCAGTTTCTGAAGAAATCATGGGCGAATTAACGGGTAAATTTGATGAAAGCTCTCCCGACGGTCAGGTATTCTATGAAGAAGTAAAAGTGGATTACGGATACCTTCGTTCCATTGTACACAAGCCGGTAGGAGATGGAAAATTCCCTGCGATTTATTATCTTCCGGATTATGCCTGTACTTCTGTAGATTTCAGCACAAGCGATGAGCACCCTGTAAAACAGATGATTGATGGCTGGGTCAGTGCCGGATATGTGGTGTATCGTCTGGAGAAGCCCGGAGTTGGCGATAGTGACGGTGCCAAAAAATGCGAGACAATTGGATTTGAAGAGGAAGTGAACCTGTATTTACTGGGATTGAAGGAACTAAAAAAATATACTTATGTCGATAGCAATAAGGTGTTTTTGTTTGGTCATGCATTCGGAGGGATAACGGCCCCTGTACTGGCAGCAAAAAGCAATGTAAAGGGCATTATGGTGTACGGTACGGTAATGAAGCCCTGGATGGAGTATCTTACTGCCTTTTTCCGGAATAAGAGTGTGTGGAAAGGGGATGACCCTTTGCGTACAGATGACGAAATGCGTAAGCTGATGCCGATTATTTGTGAGTGGCTCCTGAACGGAAAAAGCGCAAGGGAAATTGCAGGAAATGAGGCATACAAGAATTTTCTGATGAAGTCGGATAATCCGCTGAGATTTCAGGGCAGTACTTTTATGGGAAGACACAGCAGTTTCTTTTATGAAGTTCAGCAGAAGTTGCTTGCTCAGACCTGGAAAAACCTGAATGTTTCTGTGCTTACCATGCATGGCGAGCTGGATATCAATGTGCCGGATGCCCGGGACGCACAGGCAATCGCAGAGATTGTCAATAATTACCATGCCGGCAAGGGAAAATACATTGAGTTTCCTCAGACCGAACAAAATTTTGTAACGGTACCCGGACTGAAAGAGTATCTCTCAATGATTAAATCCGAAAACTTCACAACAGATTATATGGGAAAAAATTTTAACGGAGAAGTATTGGGCGCTACTTTGAAATGGATGAAGGAAGTATTGTCCAATCCTTAAGAAATATGAAAAAATATATCCTTTTGCTGTTGATGATTACGGGCGTTTTTGGGCTCAGGGCGCAGGCTTTGGATACAATGCGTTTTGTCTCTCAGGGCGTGCTTCAAACCTGGATGGCACTCATGACAGATTACAAAACCCATCCTCAAGTACATTTGTACGATTATGATTTGTGTCAGAAACACGGAGATTATCTGAACCGGTTTTTGCACCGCTCCATTACTTTCCCGGAATTCAAAAAAGCAGTGAGATATCCGGAAAAAAGACAGTATGTCCCTTTTTTTGTATATGACCTCCGCAAAATTCCGGTTACCCTCAACGGAAATACGTATGAATGGGCAATCCGGGTGGAAGATTATGAATATCCCGACACACCCGAAAGCCTTGCGGATATGCTCGCAAAAGTACTCCGTTATACAGCCCCTGAATTGACATCAATCACCCATACCAAAGGACTTGTGATTATTGCAGAAGGCAATCTCAATAATTACAACTACGCCAAACTCAAACCGCTTCTGAGTAAAAAGGGAGTAGATTTTTTTCTGCTCTCTCCCCTGATCAGAATGTACAGGGAAGGGGAGAAATAGCCTTTGCTCAAACGGGTTTTTGTGAGTTTAAATTAAACACAATATCTTCCTTAATCATCTCCACTACATTCACCAACGGCAGAATGAATCGGTTTAAAGGCGTATTTTCTGTTTTTGAATGTAAAACCCCTCTGCAAGTCCCTACAGTAATCATACAAAGGTGATGGATAAATTGCCTGGGAATGATAATTTGATCAGACTGACAAAATGATTTCCAGGCTTCTTCTGTAGTATGAAAATGACAGGAAACTTCCAGAGTGAGAAAAGGCCGGTTATTTTGAGCGAATGTAATTCTGAAAGAAACGCCGATTATCTGTTTCTTGTCATCAAGTCTGAAATCAAAAGCAACTGCAAACTGAGAGGGATTGTTTATCTCAACGTTTTCCTCAAAAATTGCAAATTGTTCAGTAATAATTTTCTGTAAAGAAAAGTTTACTTGTTTGGCCATATTTATGCTACTTCTTTAGATAGATTGGAGTCTGCAAGCGTTTCATCCATCGTTAAAATAAAATCAGTTACATACTCTGACGACGCCGAAAATCTTTGATTCGTCAGAATTTTAGGGGTATCTGAAAAAGTACTGGGATTTATGTCCTGATAAGAATTAAAATAGAGTAAAGAAACCCCCAGATATTTTTCGAGTTTACAAATCGTTTCTAAAGATAAATTTTCATTCCCCTTTACGATTTTGTGAATATACTGAGGACTTACCCCCATTTTATCGGCCAATTCTTTTTGGCTCATGCCTTTTGATCGCAAGGTACGCAAAACGGTAATCGCAATTTCAGCTGAGAGGTCAAGCCAATCTTTATTTTCTCTTCTGAATTGAACTTTTTCATGCCAGACAGATTTTTCTGCTGAGACCAAAGTATTAAATTTTTCTTTATTGTAATTCATGTTTCTAAAAAATCTATGAAAGAATCATTACTAAAAATACCATTGTTTTTTAAGAAATCACTGCATATAGTGAGTTTCGTTAATTCCTGTTCTGTATGTGGCCGGTCCTGCATCTTATGATGTAATTTTATTGCGCCACCGGTGATGAGATAACAGTCTGAATCCAGTTTTATTGCATATAATCTTAACCATCTGCGTTTGGATTTTTGCATGGATAACGTTACCTGTTTATATTCCAAATCATTGAGGGGCTGAAAAGAAAAATTACCCTGTCGGATATCCTCTTCCATCTCCTGTGCCTGACGTTGGGTTTCCCTGATTGCATTTTCTACGGAAAGACTAAAAAACTGTAAATCATCCTTATTTTCTTCAAAAAAATGTTCAAGGTATTCAATATCAGTCCATAAATCCATCAGCCTTGCCAACTCATCGCTCTCTTCGCCTTCATATTTAACGGCAAATAAATTTTGTGCAAAGATAGCAATAATTTCCATAAAGTAAACCTATAAGTTGATAATTTTGTTTGAAATATTACAAGTTTAATCCAAGTTTTTGAAATTGTAATCTACCCGCACACCAAGGATATTCAATGAGATAATCTCCTGAGATTGCGGGAGTCGTATATAGATTGTATAAAAATGGATGCGCTACCCATCTCTTTACCGCATCATCATCACCCAGCCTTTCTGTTCGATTTCCCTGCCTGTGAATCCTTTTCCGGTAAGCGAATAATAATACGTACCTGACGGTGCTTCTTTGTCGTTGATTTTTCCGTTCCAGAATTCATCTTTTCCGGTAGTAGAGAATATCACTTTACCCCAACGGTCAAAAATCTGGAATTGTAAGGTTTTCATTACATTAAAATTCGTTTCCAGAGCGTCATGAAAGCCATCCCCGTTTGGAGTAAAGGCATTGGGGATAAAAGGCGCGCCTTCCGTTACATTGATATTCAGCACGATTTCACCGGAGCATCCGATTTCATTTTCTACCAAAAGAGTTACAGGATAAGTACCGGCATTAAAGTAAATATAAACCGGATTCTGAAGGGTAGAGGCAGCACCGTTTTCCAGATTCCACTGCCAGGTGGAGGCATTGATACTCTGGTCTATAAACTGAACCGGAACCCCTACATATACTTCCGGCATATCCGTAAAGAAGCCCGCAACCGGATATTCACTTACCTGTACACTTACCAACCCTGACGTATCTGCACCACAACCATTATTTACCACAACCGAATAAGTCCCGCTCGAAGAAGCTGCTATCGTGGGATTCATTTCTCCATTCAGCAGAGTACCATTCAGATACCACTGATAAGTATCACCACCGGAAGCAGAGAGTAAAACACTACTTCCCTCACAGATAACCGTACTTCCATCAGCCGTAATCTGAGCGTCCGGAAGGGGGGCAAAACTCAGTACCATAGGTACAGAACTACCCGTACACCCGTTGATATCCGTAATACTGACGTAATAGGTTCCTTCCATCGTTGCAGTATATTGATTGGTATTATTGCCGCTCACCGTTACTCCGTTTGCAACCCATTCATATCCCGTTCCGCCTCCGGAAGCCACTATCGTAACGTCATCATCCCCGCAAATCGTAACTGCACCCGACGGGCTGAGCGTAGGAGAAGGCAGCGGATTAACCACTACATTTACCGAAGACGAAGCCGCGATACACCCGTTATTATTCAGAATAAACTGATAGGTACCCGAAGCACTGGCAGTAAAAGTATTTCCGTTACCCACTACATTCAGAGAAGGCAGACTGAGCCACGAATACGTCTGACCGCTTCCGCCGGTTCCGCTACCGGATAATACCACACTTTCCCCCTGACAGATTGTAGCAGGACCGCTGACAGCAATACTTGCCGGCAACAAAGGCGTAACTTCCACTAAAACATCCGGTGTAATCGCTTCACAGCCGATATTATCCGTAACGACCGCATAATAAGCACCCGCAGTTCCCACCGGCAGGGAAGCACTGGTTGCGCCATTCATCATCTGGCCATTTACATACCACTGATAGGTATTTCCACCGCCAGCAGTCAGGGTAACGAAGCTCCCTTCACAAATCGTCTGAACTCCGGAAGGAGAAATAGTGGCATTCGGCAATGAATTGACAGTAATGGTCGTAGCGGAAGAGGTATCCGCACAGCCATTGGAATTCAGAATGAATACATAACTTCCGGGTTGAGAAACGGTGATACTATTGGAATTTCCGGCGGAAGTACTGGGAAGTTGCAGCCATGTATAAGACTGCCCCGGCGTATTATTGCCACTGCCCACAAGCGTAACGTCTCCTCCCTGACAGAAGGTGAGCGGGCCACCGGCAGTGATTGCCGCATTGGCTACCGGCTGAACGGTAACGGCTGTTAAAGCGCTTTCATCAGTACAACCGTTGGAGGAAACACTTACCGAATAATTTCCGGTCTGAGTAGCCGTATAGGTCTGACCGGTAGCACCGGGAATAAGCACTCCGTTTTGATACCACTGATAGGAGCCGCCTCCGGTTCCGGTGAATAATACACTTTGCCCCTGACAAATCGTTTGGGGAGCCGCCGGAGAAATACCCGCAGTCGGTTGAGTATTGACGGTAACCGTTGTGGCAGGAGAGGTAGAAGTACAGCCATTGGCCGTTAGCGTAAAGGTATAGCTGCCCGATTGGGTTACTACAAGCGAATTGCTGCTTCCGGCAGGAGTATTGGGAAGTAATGTCCAGGAGTAAACCTGACCCGGAGCACCGCTGCCACTACCCACAAGCGTAACGCTTCCTCCCTGACAGAAAGTAGTATTTCCACCTGCGGTAATTGCCGCATTGGTTACCGGCTGAACGGTTACATTTACAATCGGGCTGCTGTCTGTACATCCGTTTATCGTGGCAATCACAGAATACCCTCCGGTTTGAGAAGCAGTATAATTCGCAGCGGTAGCACCCGGAATCGCAATTCCATTCTGATACCACTGATAAGTACCGCCCCCTCCGGCAGTAAAGCCAACGCTTTGCCCCTGACAAATCGTCTGAGCTGTATTCGGGCTGATTGTAGCATTCGGAGTAGGATTGACAACTACCGGCAGGGTTGCAGAAGTATCTGCACATTGCCCCCCGAACGAAAGGATTACAGAATAGTTTCCGGGCGTCGTAGCAGTATAATTATTGGACGTTGCACCGGGAACGGTGACATTATTATTAAGCCACTGATAATTTAATCCGATTCCGTATCCGTTGAGTACTACACTGTTTCCCTGACAAATCGTGGTATTTCCCGCAGCGGAGATATTGGCAAGCGCATTGGAAACTACCTGTATATTTTCAATTCCCGAAGTATCCGGACATCCTAATGTACTGTACGCAATCACAGAATAATTCCCCTGAAGCGTGGCATTATAGGTGGAATTGGTTCCTCCGGGCAGAGTTCCGCCGTTAAATAAAAACTGATACGGAGGCAATCCGCTTCCACCCGTAGCGGTAAGGGTGGCATTCGTTCCGTTACAAATGATGTTGGTATTGGTAGAGATACCCGCCGTGGGGGGAGCACCTACCGTTACGATGACTGTATCGCTGATACTGCAATTATTGGCATCCGTTACCGTAAGAATATAAGATAAGGTACCGGGGGCAGTAGCGGTAAAAACCGGATTTGCATTTGTACTGTTGTTTAATCCCGCAGCAGGACTCCATGCATAATTATAAGGCCCCAGTCCGTATTGTGCGGCAGGCGTTCCGCCGAGTGCAGAGGTCTGACCAATACAAACAGTTCTGTCAGTACCCGCATTCACATCCAGAAGGAGATTTGGCTCTTCAGAAACATTCAGCGTAAAAGTACCCATATCTGCCCCTGTCGGAGCATCCACTACTACATAATAAGTGCCCGGAACACATAGTTCCCGGCTTACCTGAGAAGTCAGATTACAAAAATCATCATTAAAGGAAATAATTTGACAATTCGGATCCAGTAAATAGATTGCCGTATTAAACGTAGCCGTTCCGCACAAAGAAGCGGTAACTCCCATCGGCTGAGTGATGGTAAAACTATAAAACACATCGTTTCCGGCACTTCCGGGGAAATTATTACTGTAGCATTCATTGCTGTTGAAATGCGTAAGTGGCGTTGCTCCCAGAGTACCAAGGTCTATTGCATCATTACATCCTGTCCCTTTCGTATATCTCCAGTAAGATTCCACCCGCGGATTATATACATTGTCCACACATCCGCTTCCCGACTGAAACCCGTGATTATACCACTGACAGGGCGGACCCAGACGATAATTTACATTCGTCTTAAAAGCATTGGCATCACAATGAATATCGTCTCCTTCACTATAAAGACAATTTCCGAAAATACTGACACAGCAAACACTGTTATTGAAGTCGCATCTGGGAAAATTGGTGGTATTGGCACACTGAGTAAGCCCACCATTAAAATAAGAGGCAAAATCCGTAGCCACATCATCTTCATGGCAATCAATCCGTAAATCAAAAAAGGCAGGCACCGTTGCGCCGGCATAAGTCTGATTGTAAAAAATATCATTAAAATCTGATGAATTCAGAAGAGAAGGGTCAAACTCATCCGTATAGCAACTTCCGCCAAACCAGGTAGTATTCACAGCATTGCCTCTTCCCCATATTTTGAAGGTATATTCATCTTCTTCAATCGCACCGGCATTAAAAAAACCCGCATTCAGGGTGATATCATTGGGACTGGCAAGCGTCACATCCCACTCTCTGACCCTTAATTGTAACTGAATCGGGCCATCATTCAGCGTTTGAGCAAACATTTCTGATACAATGATCAGTAAAAACAGAATAGAAAACAGGGATTTTAATAGAGATTTCAGCATATTTTTGTCTGATTTATGATATATTTTGGTATTGATTCCGCAAAAATAGAGAAAATGTTTGAATATCTGCGTTTCATAAAAGATTTTAAGTATGCATATAAAAGCATTCCTGCAATTGCGACCAAGCTGCAAGCATCAGCTTGTACAGATATCCACAGATTATTTCCGCTTCCAGATAAGCACTCCCCACTTCCAGAAGGTAGCCCTTTGCCATGGGTTACCTCAAACCTCCGCCTGCACAGATTATCTCCGCTTCCACACAGCCAATTACCCTTTCCAGATAGTCATTCTCCACTTCCAGATACCCATTCTCGACTTCCAGATGGTCATTCTATACTTCCAGATGGTCATTCTCGACTTCCAGATAACCATTCTCGACTTCCAGATGGTCATTCTCGACTTTCAGATGGTCATTCTCGACTTCCAGATGATCATTCTCGACTTCCAGATGATCATTCTCGACTTCCAGATGATCATTCTCCACTTCCAGATGATCATTCTCCACTTCCAGATAGTCATTCTCCACTTCCAGATGGTCATTCTCGACTTCCAGATAGTCATTCTCGACTTCCAGATGATCATTCTCCACTTCCAGATGATCATTCTCGACTTCCAGATAGTCATTCTCGACTTCCAGATGATCATTCTCGACTTCCAGATGGTCATTCTCCACTTTCAGATGGTCATTCTCCACTTCCAGATGGTCATTCTCGACTTCCAGATACTCATTCTCGTCTTCCAGGTAAGTAAGTGGACAAAAGAAAACCGACATTCAGACTTATATGATAAATTCTGTTAATTCATTCTGAGTCCTGTAAGGTTTCAAAAACCTTATAGGACTTGCTTCTTTAGAACTTCCTTTTGTGTCAGACAATTTATAGTCAGTCACTCATTTTCAAAATTCAGGGGCGTTAGCCCTGTCATCTTCGTAGCAAAATTCATCCCCCACATTCTGAGTCCTGTAAGGTTTCAAAAACCTTATAGGACTTGCTTCTTTAGAACTTCCTTTTGTGTCAGACAATTTATAGTCAGTCACTCATTTTCAAAATTCAGGGGCGTTAGCCCTGTCATCTTC